>JAUXNL010000085.1 GCA_030684415.1 Moraxellaceae bacterium
GGCTGTGCATTTTCGCGGCGCACATTTTTCTGACGGAATTTGCATGAACGATTTCACGCGCTGGCCCTTGTCGCCCTGGTGGTTCCGCACCGGTCTTGCCTTGCTGGTGCTGCCGGTGGTGGTCATGGCGGTGGCCTATGCGTTGGCGGCGTCAGAACAGGCGCAGGTCGGCTTTGCCCAGCGCCATGAATTCGCAATTGCGTTCGCCTCCCGGCTCTCGATTGCGGGTGTGGTGATGCTGTCGGTGGGCCGCCTGCGTCGCAATGTCGAGCGCCGCGCGCAGCGGTCCGGCAAGGATGCCCCCCATGACTGATGTGCGCCGCCCGATGAGTCGTGTGCAGCGCGCCATGCTGGTATCGGTGGTGGCGGCGCTGGTCACCATGGCGCTCAAGTTTGGCGCCTGGGCCATGACTGGCTCCGTCGGGCTGTATTCGGATGCGGTGGAATCGCTGGTGAACTTGGCGGCCGCCGTGCTCGGATTTGTGCTGCTGGGTGTGGCGGCGCAGCCCGCAGATGACGGTCATCCGTTCGGCCATGAAAAAGCGGAGTACTTCGCCAGCGGCGCCGAGGGCATGTTCATCCTGATCGCCGCGGCCTCCATTGGCTGGGCCGCCGTGCACCGACTGATAGTGCCGGCGCCGGTGGCCAAGCTGGATGTCGGCCTGGTGCTTTCATTGGTGGCAACGGGTGTGAATGCACTGGCCGCCTGGTGGCTGATGCGCGTGGCACGACAAGAAAACAGCCTGGCGGTAGAGGCTGATGCGCATCACCTGCTGACCGATGTGTGGACGTCCGTCGGCGTGCTGATCGGGTTGGCGCTCTTGTTGATCTGGCCAACAGCATGGTGGCTGGACCCGGTGGTGGCGATTGTAGTGGCGCTGAATATCGTGCGCACCGGCCTGTCGTTGATGCGGCGCTCGATTGACGGGCTGATGGACATGCAACTGCCGCCTGAAGAAATTGTGCGCATTGAGAAGACTCTGCAGCAGGTGTTGCCGGCCGCGGCCAGAATCGAACGTCTGCGCACGCGGCGCGCCGGGACACGACGCTTTGTCGAATTCAATTTGCTGTTACCAGGCGAGTGGCCCGTGCGTCAGTCGCATGATATTTGTGATGCACTGGAGGCCGCGGTGGAGCAGGAATTCCCCGCCACCGATGTGGTGATCCACGTCGAGCCTCTTTCGATCTGAGTCGGCCACTGCCATGAGGGGTGCGAATCAATCACGCTTGCGTGATTGATTCAGCGAGGAGCGATCCCAGACATGTGCCGGAATCGCGGACTGAAAAAGCCCGGGATAGGCGCTTTTCAGCAAGCGGTTAATCATTCCTTCGGCCGGAGTCCTTCCGCGCTGTCCTTCTGAGCATTTTGCAGCAATCAGGAAAGCCCTGTCGCTGCACAGAAGAGTGTTTTTTAGCCCAGTTGCGCGGCAATCGCGTAGCAGTCGTCAATATGTTTATTCGCAATCTGGCGCATCACGAAATAGCCGAGGCCGGCCGCCACCAGTTGTCCGCCGAGCGGTACAAATTTCGATATCTGCTTGGTGATGATCCGACCGACAAAGCCCTGAAAGCTTCGGCGCACGATTTCACGCGTGAGCACGATGCCGATTAGTTGCGAGCCACGTTGGCGCACTTGCTTCCACATTTTTTCGCGCCGTGCCGGGTCCATTGCGTCAATATCATCGGTCGCCAGGCCGAAGCGGTGGCTGATCTCCGGAATAAGCTGCAAGAGGATGCCTGCATCAACGGCGATATCCAGCAGGGGGACGGGCACGACGGCGGCGCCGGCTGACATCAGGGCGCGTTTGCGTACCAGCGTGCGGCATTCTTCACGGATTCGTTGCAACTCGGCGGACGGAAGGGGGCGGGACATCAGCAACTCCGGTCGGTCAGTGTGGTCCTCATCATAAACGAACCGGGCGATGATGCCGATGTGGCAAAGAGGGCATGGCACTTGAATCCTTGCTCAGGTTGTCTTTTTGTTGTCGGTTGGTGTGATCTCCTGGCTCTCATGGTTCTGACTTTATTCAGACAGGCTCTGGCTCGCCCGGAACTGTTCGGGCTGGGGTGGCCGTTCAGGCTCTCTTGAGTCCTTCGATTAGCTCAGAAGAGCTCTGTCGAATTTTTTCGACTTTGGTCGCGGATTGAAAAATGTCCATCCGGGGCCTTTCAGCCCGCGATTCCGGCACATGTCTGGGATCGCTCCACGCAGAATGAATCAATAGTTCACTCAAGCATGATTGATTCGCGCCCCGGCCATTTTTGGCTGGGGAGCCACTTGCTAAAAGTATTTTTTAGCAAGTGGTCAGTGATCATGCGTGTCGACAAGACTCGTCGTGGGGCTCAGGGCGAGAGGGCTTGTCCATCGCTTTAGCGGATACGGGTCACGGCTGTTGGGTGGCGGATGGGCTTTGTATGGGTTTTGTTTGAGATTTATATGGGCCTTTATATGAGCATGTGCGCATCATGAACGGTTTTGATTGCTCTGAATTTTCCATCAGTTCTGGATAAATGGCCTGGCGAGGTGTAGGTCAGGAGTATTTGCAATGCGTGGTGCCGTACAGACCTTGCCGCTTGCTTCAGAAAGAATGCCCGCTCTCCGTATCTGCTCGGGAATTTTCCTGTGACGGGTATGGCGGGAGAAAATTTCATGAATATCCCTATCCGGAAAGTATTGATTGTGGCGATTGCCGCCACTTTCTCAGGTTTTGCAATGCCAACGCTTGCTCATGCCGAACCCGGCATTACGCTTGGCCTTGACTATGGTCGTGCAGAAGCACGCAAGTTCTGTAGCAATGTTGCCGACTGCAGCAGTGATGACGATACCTTCAAGGGAGAAATCGGTTTCGAATTCAACGATTATTTTTCGGCTGAACTGGGCTATACCAGCTTGGGCACACTCTTTGATTCCAATGACAACCAGTTTCAGGCCAGTCAGGATTCGAGTGCTATCACGTTAAGCGGAATCGGTACTTTTGCGATTAACGATCGTTTCGGTATTTATGGGCGCTTAGGGGCGGCGCATTATAAAACCGACAGCACAGGCACTGTGGCGGGTGTTCCGGTTGAAGATCAGGATGGCGTGTCGCCTCTCTGGGGCTTGGGGATTCGCGTGGGTTTGAGTGACAACTTCGCTCTACGTGCCGAATTCCAGTCGTATAGCGATATCTCGCGTGTTGATGGCCGCAAGGATGATGTACAGGCCATGTATGCGGGTGTGCTGTTCAAGATGTAAGGCCTCATGAGCCGGCAAGGAATTGCCGGCTTTTCAGTGCGCTTGTTACTTCGGAGATAGACCGAAATGAGTAATTATCTGATGAATTTTCCTGTGGCTCGTGCCGCTATGCTGACCGTTGCACTGGTTTCCTGTACGGCGGCGCCATTGTCAGTGGCGGAAAACGATGCTCCCAAGGCTCGCAGCGACGGCGTGGTGGCGACCATTGCGGATACAGCGATTACCGCCAAGGTGAAAGCCGCACTGGCACGTGAAGACGCACTGAAAGCGTCGGATATCAGTGTCACCACCACCAATGGTGTAGTGACGCTAGAGGGCGGCGCCAGCAGCAGTGATGCTAAAGAGATTGCGGGTGAAAAAACCCGGATGGTTGAAGGTGTCCGAAGTGTTTACAACAACCTCGGTACGCCTTCTGCGAGTGCAGCGGAGGCCAAAACAAAAAACGTGATGGACAATACCCGTCGTGTGGTCTCGGATAGCTGGATCACTACGAAAGTGAAATCCCTGATCATGGCCGACAGCCTCGCCAAGGGCTTTGAAGTCAGTGTCGACACCCGGTATGGCGTTGTGGTGTTGAAAGGTGAGCTGGCCAGCCAGGCGGCTGCTGATCATGTGAAGCGCATCGCGGCGCAAGTTGAAGGCGTGAAAAGTGTCGACGTCACACAGTTGATTGTTTCCGTGAAGTAACGTCACCGCGTTGGCTTGGCAGACAGCAAAACGACCGGCGCTTCCGGTCGTTTTGCTGTCTGCCAAGCCCTGGTGCGCTGCGAGTCATGAACTTGGCTGCGTGCGCTCATCAGTGTTCGGAGTGCTCGGGTGATTGCGGGATGGGTCGTCACTGCACTGACAGCTTGCTGAATAACGCCCATCCGGGCTTTTCAGCCCGCAATGTAGGCACATGTCCGGAATCGCTCCACGCTGAATCAATCACTTGGGCGTGATTGATTCGCGACACGGCCATCCTTGGTCGGGAAACAGCTTGCTGAAAAGCATTTTTCAGCAAGCTGTTAAGGGGAATTTGAATGGCGCTTGGGCTCCGCGTCCATGCGCGCCGGGCAGAAAAAGTACGGTTGGGGGCGTCGGTAAAAAAGAAGCTCTCGAGTCGCTACACAAGGGCAGTGTTCAGGAGACAGCGGAGTTCTCGTCAATTTCTGCCGGCAGTGTCGTGCCGCAATGTCGGCAGAATTTGGCATCACTTTCATGGCCACTGGCCGCGCATTCAGGGCAGTGCCGGTCGGAGCGGCTGCGCTGCATTTCCATCATCAACTCCGAGGCGAATATGCCAGTGGGGACAGCAATCACCGAATAGCCGATCAGCATGACGAGTGTGGCAATGGCCTGTCCGAGGCCGGTTTGTGGCACCACATCCCCATAGCCGACCGTGGTGATGGTGATCACCGCCCAGTACACCGATTTCGGAATGCTGGTAAATCCGTACTCCGGACCTTCCACAACATAAAGAAGTGCGCCGAACACAACGGCGGCCACAAAAATCGTGGCAAGAAAAACCGTGATCTTGCGTCGCGCGCTGTAGAGGCTACGCAGCAGAAGATTGGCGTCATTCCAGTAGGCAAACATCTTGAGCACACGGAAAACACGCAACACGCGGATCAGGCGGATGACCAGCAGCATGTTGGCGCCGGCGTAAAACAGGGCCAGCCACGTTGGCAGGGTGGCGAGCAGATCGACAATGCCGAAAAAGCTGCGTGCGTAACGGAACGGATGCGGTGAGCACCAGAGTCGTAGGCCATATTCCAGGGTGAATACGAGCGTGAAACCCCATTAGCGCCTGGCTCAGTACGGGGTAGCCCAACTCCATCGAGTCGATCATCGCCACTGTCACGCTGAGCACGATGGCCCAGAGCAGAAAGATGTCGAACTGTCGTCCGGCCGGCGTATCGGTGCCGAAAATGATGCGGTGGGTAGTGGCTTTATC
>JAUXNL010000093.1 GCA_030684415.1 Moraxellaceae bacterium
ATGGCAGAGGCCGCGAAGAACCTGACTCCCGTTCTGCTTGAGCTGGGCGGCAAGTCGCCAGTGGTGGTGCATGACTCCTACCCGATTGTCGATGCTGCCGAGCGCATCTCCTTTGGCAAATGCTGGAATGCAGGCCAGACCTGCGTGGCGCCAGACTATCTGATGCTGCCCAAGGGCAAGACACAAGAATTCGTCGATGCCTTCACGGCGCAGGTGAGCAAGATGTATCCCACCATGCTCAATAATCCTGATTACACCAGTGTCATCAACGACAAACAGTACAATCGTGTTCAGGGCTATCTGGAGGATGCGCGCGCACAAGGAGCGCGTGTCATTGAAATCAATCCTGCCAATGAAACTTTCGCCAATACCCGGAAGATGCCCATCACCCTGGTGACCGGCGTAACGCCCTCCATGCAAATCATGCAAAACGAGATCTTTGCACCGGTATTGGCCGTCACAGAATACTCGACGCTTGATGACGCAATTGGCTATATCAACGCCCGCCCGCGTCCTCTGGCACTTTATTATTTCGATTGGGATGGCCGTCGTGCCGAATATGTCGCGGCCAATACGCATTCAGGAGGCATGTGCATCAATGAGGTCATGAGCCATGTTGGCGTTGATGATCTGCCTTTTGGTGGCGTTGGCGCTTCAGGGATGGGTAAATATCATGGCCATGAAGGCTTCCTCGCCATGTCGAATGCCAAGAGCATTCTTGAAAAGCCGAAGTTCTACTCTCTGCGGTATTTCCTGCCGCCGTTCAATAAGGGCATCCATAACTTCGTCAAGAAATACATGCTGAAGTAAGGTCGAAAATGCCTGTCATCCCCGCAAGGATGACAGGCATTTTTTTGTCTGGAATTTATAAAAACAATAAAGAAGAGAGGCTTGCCTATGTCATTTCCGGGGCGCAATGCGGCAGTTGATGATGGGCGGCGACAATTTCTTCGCTTGGGGCTGGCGAGCGCCATGTCTTTGTCGGTGGTTTCGGCTACGGCGTTATTGAGTGGGTGCAGTAGCTCGCCCCGAGCCAAAGGGCTTTTGCTGCTGCGGGACGCGGACATAAAGGTGTTGGCAGCGCTAGTGCCTG
>JAUXNL010000095.1 GCA_030684415.1 Moraxellaceae bacterium
CAACAGGAAAACAGCATGGATGTGGCACGCGCACAGCGAATGAACCGTGCCAACCCGAAATACGTACTCCGTAATTATCTGGCGCAGATTGCCATCGATAAGGCCGAGGCAGGTGACTTCAGTGAAATCGACGTCTTGCGCCGCTTACTGGCCAAGCCCTTTGATGAGCAGCCGGAAATGGCGTCTTACGCTGCCCTGCCACCTGACTGGGGGCGCCATCTTGAAATCAGTTGCTCGTCGTGACTTGAAATCAGTTGTTCGTCGTGAAAAGGCGCGCCGTTTGCCGAAGCCGCTTCAGCAAACGGCTCACGCCCTGACGCTCAGCCGGTAATCAGAAAGCCAAGGAAATACGCTGAAAAGTCTTTCAGCTCCTGCCCTTGCATGTCTGGCACCAAGCGCCGCGTGGAGGCCTGCGATCCTTTGCGAATCGCGGCACCGCCCATATCCACGACCTTACGCCCGATAAAGCCAAGCTTCAGGGGCTTCACCGAGTCATCATAAAAAGCGGTATGCGCCATTTCTGAAAATTCGGTCATGCAGGCTTGCAACTCAGCGGGATTGCGCTCGCCACGCGCGCCTTGCTCAAGCACCGCCTTGAAGCGCGCATGGAACGCCGGCGGCATCACGAAGGCGATATAGTCTTTTTCGACACCCTCTTGCGTGAGCGTAAGGCGACGCTCGCGAATCACGGCAGAGAGCGGCGCGAGTTCGTCATTGCTCATTTTGCCGAGCACCTGACGAATCAGTCCGTGCACCGTGCTCTTGATGATGCCCGCAAAGCCTTCGAGCACTTTGGCGCCCGAGTGATTGGCCTCGGCGCCGCGCACAATGTCGAGCAGCAGGCGGTCGACAATTTCGTCCGAGAAGCGCTGGGCGACTTCAATGAACAGCTTGTTCTGAGGCGCTTTGACCCCACGCTCGAAATTTTCCAGCAAGGTCAGACTGGAGTCGCGCAGATGATCAGAGGCAGGAAAGGCAAAATAGCAGGTCATGACGGGCCCTCATGGGAAGGCCGCCATCATTCACAGGCAAGGACGGGATGTAAAGTGCCCGCAAGGCCAGGCAATCGGCAATTGGGGCCGACTGCTGCGGCAAAATAACCAACGCCTATGCTCTGAGCCATCTTCAGCCACAAGACCAAGCGCAAATCCACGTATTCATGAGTGCAGGCAAGGATGACTTCAGGCATCGAGACCAGACAGCCACGAACTCAAACACTTACATACTCAGACGCCTGCATACTCAGAGGGCTACATGCTTAGCAGCACGCTGCTTCCCGGCCAGAGATGGCCGGGTCGCGAGTCAGTGATTGATTCAGCGTGTACTGTCAGACAGCTACATACGCAGACAATTGCGGGATCAGGCGTCCACAAACATGGCGCCGTAATAATCGACAAACACTTCCAGCTCTTTCTGGCCAAGCGAAGGAATCAGCTTGTTCAGCGCGGAATGCACACCTTTGCTGATGGTGCTCCGGCCCAGCTCAACCGCTTTGCGCTTGATGAAGCCCAACTCCATGTCCACCACAAAATCATCGTAAAAGCGCTCTACACCCAAATCAGCAAACCGGGTCATGGTCGCCGTCAGCTCTGCACGCACAGCCACACCGTTACCGGCCCGGATTTCCCCGAAGAGACGCTGCAATTGGCTACCCAGTGCGTCCGGCAATGCAAAACCGAAGCGGGTTTCACCATGCAAGGACAGGCGGCGATCGCGCATGTACTGCGCCATTTTTGCCACTTCCGCGTTGTCATGCTTGCCCAGCAATTGCCGAATGAGCACATGCACGGTTCCCTTGAGCAGGCCGATCAAGGTATGCAGGACGCCCGCCCCCTCTCCGCCCTGAAACCTCTCGATCAGGTTCTCGAACGCATTCGCAATGACTTCATCCGTCAGCACTACTGAAAGGCGGGTATGCAACGCATGCTGGGGCTCAGGGCTACCGGCATCGAGGTTGCGCAGCAACTCATCAATGCCCGACTGTGTGGCATCCGTCAGCTTGAAGGCAAAATGGGTGGTCATGGCAACTCCTGTAATGGGGGGGATAGGCAACAATCCGGCAGTACGCCGCACCAAGGCCAGTGAACGGCGCGCGCATTCTCCGCATCCCTATCGCCGCTGACAAGCCGACAGCCCACAAAAACAGCCCGCATCTGTGGTCAGAGGGTCACTTCCACCCTCGCTCATGCCGTTTGCCGTCATGAGCCATGCCTTATGCCTGCCACTTGAACCAGAAGCAGGCAGCGCTACTGACGAAACAGACGAAGAGCATCCACCGTGGCCCCCGGGACATTACTACGGAAAGGGTTGATATCCAGCCCGCCACGGCGGGTATAGCGCGCATACACCGTCAGCTCCAGCGGGGCACACCTGCGCAAGATATCCATGAACATGCGCTCGACGCATTGCTCATGAAAATCCGGATGATCGCGATACGAAACGACATACGCCAGCAGTTGCGCATGATCAATCGCCGGCCCGCGATAGCGCAGCATCACACTGCCCCAGTCCGGCTGCTGCGTCACCGGACACAGACTGCGCAGTAAATGGGTGTGCAGGGTTTCCTCCACCACCCTGCCCGCGTCTGCACGCAGCAAAGAGGCATCCAGCACAAATGCATCACACTGGATGATTTCCGCATCGATACAGCGACCTGGCAGTGTGCGCACCACATGCGCCGCCTGATCATCAGGCCATAACAGGCGCACCCGAACAGCGGCTCCCGCCGTTGCCGAAAGATCCGCCGTGACTGTATCCAGAAAATCGGCACTTGTCGGAAACCGCTCAAAGTTGAGCGAGTTGAAATACAGCTTCATCGACTTGGATTCGATGAGACAGGGAGAGTCCGCTGGCACCTGTATTTCCGCCACCGCGACCTGCGGCTTGCCGAGGGCATCGAGCCAAGAGACCTCGTAATGCGTCCAGATATCCACGCCCTGGAATGGCAGAGCTTGCGCGTCCAACCCGAGCGCCGTACGCCCATCGTGCCGCGACAACGGGCACAGCAACTCAGGGGCATATCGGCGTGGGTAGTCCGTGTCATGCCCCAATAGCGTTTTGTCGTAAGAAAACTGGCTCATGGCAAAACCTGTGAATGCTTATTCGCGAATGCCGGTGCCGCGCTCCAGCAAGCGCAGCGCCACCGCAAACAGGATGACCGAAAGACCCGTAATCATGCCGAGAGACAACCAGATGTTTACATCACTGACCCCAAGCACCCCGTAACGGAAAGCGTTGACCATATAAACAATCGGATTGAACAGCGACACGCCCTGCCAGAACGGCGACAGCATGTCGATGGAGTAAAACACACCGCCCAGATAGGTCAGCGGGGTCAGCACGAAAGTCGGAATGATGGAAATGTCATCAAACGACTTGGCGTACACCGCATTGATGAAGCCACCGAGCGAAAACAGCACAGCCGTCATCAGCACCGTATAGATGATGATGAACGCATGATGCAGATGCAGCTTCGTGAACAACAGCGAAATAGCCGTCACGATGATGCCGACCAGCAAACCTCGCACCACGCCCCCCAGTACATAACCGGTCAGAATGATGCTGTTCGGCACTGGCGACACCAATAACTCTTCGATATTGCGCTGGAATTTCGCGCTGTAGAAGCTCGACACCACATTGGCATAGGAGTTGGTGATGACCGCCATCATGATGAGGCCGGGCACGATGTACTGCATGTAGTCGAAGCCGCCCATGACCCCGATGCGCGAACCCACCAGACTGCCGAAAATGATGAAGTACAGACACATCGTGATCGCAGGGGGCAAAAGTGTTTGCACCCAGATACGGGTAAAGCGACGGATTTCCTTGGTCAGGATGGTGCCAAGCGCCACCAGCGTGTGTTCACGGTTCATGTCACTGACCTCCCGGGGTGGCGGCTTTGAGATTTTTTTCCACCAGCGACACAAACAACTCCTCCAACCGGTTGGCCTTGTTGCGCATGCTCAGGACATCGACTCCGGCCTGCTGCAACTGGGTGAAGACTCCGTTCAGCGACTGTGTTTTTTCCACATCCACTTCCAGGGTGCGGTCATCAATACGGCGGCAGGGATAGCCTTGCAAGGCCGGGATCGCAAGCAGCGGTTCACGCAGATCAAGAATGAAGGTCTCCAGATGCAGCTTGGCGAGCAGCGACTTCATGTCCGTGTTTTCGACAATCATGCCGTGATCAATGATGGCAATGTCGCGGCAGAGGCTTTCGGCTTCTTCCAGATAATGCGTCGTGAGAATGATGGTAGTGCCCGCTTTGTTGAGGCCGGTCAGGAACTCCCACATCGAGCGCCGCAGCTCGATATCCACACCTGCCGTAGGCTCGTCGAGAATCAGCAGCCGCGGCTCATGCACCATGGCACGCGCAATCATCAGGCGGCGCTTCATGCCACCAGAGAGCATGCGTGCCTGCTGATCATGTTTTTCCCACAGGCCGAGTTGGTGCAGGTATTTTTCGGCCCGCTCATAGGCCAGTCGGCGCGGAATGCCGTAGTAGCCGGCCTGCGTCGCCAGAATGTCGATGACTTT
>JAUXNL010000100.1 GCA_030684415.1 Moraxellaceae bacterium
AGAAGGTGTGGCGGGTATCCAGCCAGTTGAAGCGGGCGTGACCGCGGTCTTCGCTCTTGCGGACAGTGATCATGGCGTTCTCCTTTGCGGCCGGGAGGTTGACGGCCTGCGATGGAGTGAAGGCTAGTATTGTTCCTGCTGCATGATTAGTCTGTTTTTTGTGGAAGGACTGTTCCTGTTTGGAGAATAATCGCTGGGGGCTTTAGCCTCTGGCGCTGCCTGCAGCCACCTCGGGGAGGGCGGGGGAGAGTCGTGCAGATGGCGCTGTGAGGGCCTGTCGCTAAGCCCTGCCTGAGGGTTGTGGGGGAGTGGTTCATCATGGGCGGCTCAGCGCGAGGCAGTTCGGGGCTGCTTGGGTCAGGTCGGGACAGGTCAGGAGAGGGTAGAGGCTCACCCTGTTCTGACGCGTGCGCAGGGCAGAGCCCTCGGGAAGTCAGCCGCCCAGGCGCTAGCCGCTTCCCGGCCAATCATGGCCGGATCGCTTGCTGAAAAAGCCCGGCATGGGTGCTTTTCAGCAAGCAGCCAAGAGAGATCAAGAGCATGGATCTGAATGACATCGTGGTATTCGAGCGCGTCGTGGGCGAGGGCAGTCTTACGGCGGCGGCATTGCGCTTGGGTCAGCCCAAGTCGTCGGTCAGCCGTGCGCTGGCGCGGCTGGAAAACGACCTGGGCGTGCGCCTGTTGCAGCGCACGACGCGCAAGCTGCACCTCACCGATGCCGGCCAAGTCTTTGTCGAGCGCGCGCGGCGCATTCTGGGGGAGTTGCGCGAGGCCGAGCTCGCCGTGACGCAGTTGCAGGAGTCGCCCCGTGGCAATCTGCGCATGACCATGCCGGTGGAGTTTGGCATGCGCTTCATGGGCCGCGTGGTTGCCGAGTTCATGCAACGCCATCCGGAGGTCAGCATCGAGACCGAGCTGTCGGGGCGTGTGGTCAATCTGGTAGAGGAAGGCTTTGATCTGGCTTTTCGCATCGGCGAGTTCCGCGATTCATCGCTGGTGGCGCGCCGGCTGGGCAATCTCACCAGCAGCTTTTACGCGAGCCCGGCCTATCTCGGGCGCCATGGCACGCCCAAAAAACCGGAAGACATGGCGGCGCATGACGTGATCCTGTTCATGCAGCCAAAAGAAAATACCGTGCAGCTTTTCCGGCGCCACAAGCGTGGCGAGCAGACACCGGCTTGCAAACTCACGTTGCACGGCCGACTCACGGTGAACAACATGAGTCTCGGCACGGATGCCGCGATTGCCGGTATCGGCATTGCACTCATGCCCGGCTTTCTGGCGGCAGATGCCGTGGCCGCCGGCCAGCTCATGCCGTTGTTGCCGGATTATCAGGTCTGCCATGGCGGTCTTTATGCCATGTACCCCAGCCGTGAACACATGCCGGTGGCGCTGCGTGCCTTTCTTGATTTTGCCGGTGAGCGTATCCAGGAGCATCCGTGGTTCGAATAACCCAGTACCTGCGCACGCTTGGCATGGCCGAGCGTACGGCGCGAGCGAACCGGCACCTGGGGCGTAATCTGGCCTTTGTGGCGGGCGCTGCGAATGCCGGTGGCTTTCTGGCGGTGCACGAGTACACCTCGCACATGACGGGTGTGGTGTCGGCGATGGCCGATCATCTGGCGCTCGGATTCTTTGCGCTGGCGGCCAGCGGCGTGCTCGCGCTGCTCGCGTTTGTGCTCGGTGCAGTGGTGTCGGCATTTCTGGTGAACTGGGGCCGGGCGCGCCATCTGCAAAGCGAGTACGCCCTGCCGCTGTTGCTGGAAGCGCTGGTCCTGCTGTTGTTCGGGCTCATGGGTGCGCGCCTGCAATTGCAGATAGACGTGTATGTGCCGCTGACCGTCTGGCTGCTCTGTTTCATGATGGGATTGCAGAACGCCATCATCACCAAGATTTCGCGCGCGGAAATCCGCACCACCCATGTCACCGGGCTGGTGACGGACATCGGTATCGGCCTTGGCCGGTTGCTGCATGCCTGGCTGGAGCCGGCGGCGCATCCGGTAGAGGAGCGGCGCGCGGCGCGTGAGCGTCTGGCCCTGCATTCATCACTGGTACTGCTGTTTTTTGTGGGCGGCATCATCGGTGCGCTGGGCTTCAAACACATCGGCTTTCTGGCCGCCGTGCCGCTGGCCTGCATCCTGATGCTGTTGTCGGTATTGCCGGTGCTTGACGACCTTCGGGCCCGCTGGCGCTGAACGGCGCCTGTCGCCATGACCGTTGGCTCTAGCCGCTATGACCATTGGCACTTGCCGTCATGGACAGCCGCGCCGCCCTCGCCAAGAATGTGGCCTCGTCGGCGCTGTCATGTCCGCGACATGGCGCCGGCTCACCGTTCTGTTCCCGTGATGCGTACCGCCCTGCATTGCCCCGTCACCGGCCCTTACCCGGAGTAACAAGACATGGACTCCCGCCTTCATTACCGCACCTGCCATCTCTGTGAGGCGATGTGCGGCGTCGAAATCCAGCATGTGGGCACGGAAATCCGTGCCATTCGTGGCGACAAGGCCGACGCCTTCAGCCAAGGCCATGTCTGCCCGAAAGCCGTCGCGCTGAAAGACCTGCAGGACGACCCGGATCGCCTGCGCCGTCCGGTCAAGCGCGTGGGGGAAGAGTGGGTGGAAATTTCCTGGGATGAGGCCTTCTCGCTGGTGGAAGACAACCTCAAGCGTGTGCAGCGCGATCATGGCCGCGATGCTGTGGCGCTGTATGTCGGCAACCCGACCGCCCACAATCCCGGTGCGCTGATGTTGTTGCCGGCGCTGGTCGGCAGCTTGCGCACGAAAAACCGTTACAGCGCCACCAGTGTCGACCAGTTGCCGGTGATGCTCGCGAGTTACCAGATGTTCGGGCATCAGGCGCTGCTCCCGATTCCCGATCTCGACCGCACTGACTTCTTGCTCATGCTCGGCGCCAATCCGTCTGCGTCCAACGGCAGCATCATGACCGCCGGTAACGTGATGGGGCGCATCAAGGCCATTCGCGAACGTGGCGGCCGGGTAACGCTGATTGATCCGCGGCGCACTGAAACGGCCGATAGCGTGGATGAGCACTTTTTCATCCGCCCCGGCAGCGATGCATTTTTCTTGGCAGCCGTGCTTAACGTGATTTTCAGCGAAGGCCTTGATCGTATCCGCCGGCTCACCGTGCCGGTTGCTGGCGCTGATCAGCTAGCAGCGCTGGTGCGGGATTTCACGCCCGAGGCGGTCGCGCCGCACACCGGTCTTGCCGCCAGCCGCATCCGCAGTATTGCGCGGGATTTTGCCGGCGCTGAGCGTGCCGCCTGCTATGGCCGCATCGGTACGTCGGTGCAAGAGCATGGCGGCCTTGCCATGTGGATGATTTATGCCATCAATGCAGTGACCGGCAATCTCGACAACGAGGGCGGTGTGATGTTTCCGCTGGCCGCGATTGATCTTGCCGGCATTTCCAGTGCGTCGGCCTTGCTGCGCGGTTCCTTCGATACGTACCGCTCCCGTGTGCGCCACTTGCCCGAATTCGGAGGCGAATATCCCTGCGCTACGCTCGCCGATGAAATGCTGACGCCCGGGGCGGGTCAGGTGCGGGCACTCATCACACACGCGGGCAATCCGGTGCTTTCAACGCCAAACGGACGCAAGCTCGACAACGCGCTGGCCGGGCTCGATTTTTACTGCGCTATCGACATTTACATCAACGAAACCACGCGCCACGCGCATGTCATCCTGCCGCCGACAGGGCCGCTGGA
>JAUXNL010000106.1 GCA_030684415.1 Moraxellaceae bacterium
TAGTTTTTTCCATGCGTCCGGTTTACGAGGCAACGACTACATTATTGATTGAGCAGAATCAGGCAAAGGTCGTCACCATCCAGGAGGTATATGGTCTTGAAGGTGGCAACAAGGAGTACCTGCAAACTCAATTTGAAATCATCAAGTCGCGTGAACTGGCGGTGCGGGTTGTCCGGCAATTGAAGCTGGATGAGCATCCTGATTTCATGCCAAAGGCTGATGAGGATGAGGGGTTTTCAATCGATTGGCGCAGCTGGTTGCCGAAAGGGCATGCCGATAATCCGTTGCCCTCGGAAGACGATATTTTTGGTCGGGTGGTGGACCGTTTTGTTAAACAGCTCACCGTGGCGCCAGTGCGTAATACGCAGTTGGTCAAAATCAGTTTTGAGTCCTTTGATCCGAAGCTATCGGCGGCGGTATCGAATGCCATGGCCAGGGCCTATATCGAGAGCCAGATGGAAGCTCGCGTGGCCATGACCGAACAGGCCGCAGACTGGTTGACCAGTCGCCTTGGTGCGCTAAAGGAGAGCCTTGATGCCTCCGAGCAAAAACTGCAGGCCTATCGCGAACAAAACGATTTGGTAGAAACAGGTGATGCGCAAGGGGTCATGGCGCTGAGTGCCAAGCAATTGCAAGACCTGACCGAGCGGCAGATCCAGGCTCAGTTCAAGCTGTCACAGATCAGTCAGCGCTACGGCCCTCAGCATCCTGCGTATATGCAGGCGGACCTGGAGTACCGCGAGGCTGAGATGGCGCTGAAGCAAGCGCGTTCGGTAGCGATTGGTTTTGCGCGCAAGGAGTTTCGGCTCAAGGAGCTCATGCGTGAGGTTGAAACCAACCGTAACTTGTATGACACGTTTTTCACGCGCATTAAAGAGGCCAACCAGACGCGTGAGCTAGAGACGGCCAATGCCCGTGTCGTTGATGCGGCCGTCGTGCCCTCTATCCCTGTGAAGCCCAAAAAAGGCTTGGTCATGGTGTTGGCTTTTGTGCTGAGCCTGATGTTCGGTGTATTGCTTGCTTTCTTGCTGGACTATCTGGATAGCACGTTCAAAGGCGCCGAAGATGTCGAGGCTCGGCTGGGTGTTCCGATGCTGGGACTGCTGCCTATCGCGAAGGGCAGCCAAAAGTCGGAGTGGGCGCAGTTACTTTTTCTTGAGGATGATCAGCAGGGCTTTGCCGAAGCTGTGCGAACCGTACGAACGGGTGTGGTCTTGTCCGGGCTGGATACGCCCCATCATGTTGTCGTGGTGACCTCCAGTGTGCCGGGTGAAGGTAAAACCACCACCTCCATCAATCTGGCGTTGGCCATGGGGCAGATGGAGCGTGTGTTGTTGATTGATGCCGACATGCGTCGTCCCAGCGTTGCCAAGTCTTGTGGTATTCCGGGCTCAAGCCCGGGCCTGTCGAACCTGGTGGCGGGTACAGCGGAGTTTGATCAGTGTATCCACAGGCTGCCAGACGGGAATATCGATGTGCTCACGGCAGGTCTGATCCCGCCCAACCCGTTGGAGTTGTTGTCGTCCAAGCGTTTCCGCGAAGTGCTCGGCCAGCTTTCTGAAAAGTATGACCGGATCGTGATTGACTCGGCGCCTACGCTGGCCGTTAGCGATGCGCTGGTGCTGGCTTCGATCGCCAACTCCGTCATCTACGTGGTGAAGTCGGACTCAACGGCATTCCACAGTGCCCGTACCGGTATTCA
>JAUXNL010000107.1 GCA_030684415.1 Moraxellaceae bacterium
CTGGATGTGGCGGCTGTGCGCCGCGATTTTCCTATCTTGCGCGAGCATGTGAACGGCCGTCCGCTGATCTGGCTGGACAACGCCGCGACCACGCAAAAGCCGCAGGTGGTGATCGACCGTCTCGCGTATTTCTACGAACACGAAAACTCCAATATTCACCGCGCAGCGCATGAGCTGGCCGCGCGTGCCACCGATGCCTACGAAGGTGCACGCGAAACCTGTCGCCGTTTCATCAATGCGCGTTCAGTGAATGAAGTGGTGTTCGTGCGCGGCACGACCGAGGCCATCAATCTTGTCGCCAAAAGCTGGGGGCGTGAAAACATCGGCCGTGATGACGAAATCGTCATTACCTGGCTTGAGCATCACGCCAACATCGTGCCCTGGCAGCAACTGGTGGCCGAGACGGGCGCAAGGCTGCGCGTGGCGCCGGTGGATGACCGCGGTCAGGTCATTCTGGAGGAGTACACCAAGCTGCTCGGGCCGCGCACGAAGCTGGTGTCGCTGACGCAGGTATCGAATGCGCTCGGCACCATCACGCCGGCGGGCGAGATGGTGCGGCTGGCGCATGCCGTGGGAGCCCGCGTGCTGGTGGATGGCGCGCAATCGGTTTCGCATTTGCGTGCCGACGTGCAGGCACTGGATTGCGACTGGTTCGTGTTCTCCGGCCACAAGGTCTTCGGGCCGACCGGTATTGGTGTGCTGTATGGCAAGGAAGCCCTGCTGAACAGTACCGGCCCGTGGCAAGGCGGCGGCAACATGATTCGTGACGTCACCTTCGAGAAAACCGAATACCACGATGCGCCCGGCCGCTTCGAGGCGGGCACCGGCAATATTGCTGATGCTGTCGGCCTGGGGGCGGCGTTGGAGTATGTGGAGCGGCTCGGTATCGACAACATCGCCCGTCACGAGCATGAACTGCTGGTGTATGGCAGCCGGCTGTTGGCCGACATCCCGGGTTTGCGTCTGATCGGCACGGCAGCCGACAAGGCCAGCGTCATGTCCTTCGTCCTCGATGGCTACACCACCGAGGAGGTCGGAAAGGCTCTGAACCAACAAGGGATTGCCGTGCGTACCGGTCACCACTGTGCCCAACCCATCCTGCGCCGTTTCGGTCTTGAAGCGACCGTGCGGCCGTCACTGGCGCTCTACAACACCTTTGCCGAGGTGGATGTGCTGGTACAGGTGGTGCGCGGGCTGGTGCAAAAAAGGCGGTAGTCAGCGCTGTTGTGCGTTTGCACGGCAAAGGCCATCCCGGCGTCATCCGGGGTGGCCTTCTTATTTGAAAAAAGAATATCTATGAAAGAAATGATTATTTTTAGGTATTTGTGACGATCCCTACACTCCCGGAGGTGTGCTTCACCCACCGCCTTGGAGATTGTCATGTCAGCCCCTCGCTTTGCCCGTTCCCTTGGTCTTTTCGCTGGTCTGGCCCTGCTGGCCGCGCCGGTACTGGCCGAAACCTCCTTGCTCAATGTCTCGTACGACGTTACCCGCGAACTGTATAAAGAAGTCAATCCGGCGTTTGTCGCGCACTGGAAGGCGAAGAAAGGCGTTGATGTCACGGTCAATCAATCGCACGGTGGCTCTACCAAGCAGTCGCAGTCGGTCGCCGCCGGGCTCGAAGCCGATGTGGTGACCATGAACCAGGCGCCGGATATCGAGTCGCTGGTCAAAGCGGAGCGTGTGTCGAAGAACTGGCGTGCCGAGTTCCCTCACGATGCCACGCCCTACACCACCACCAGCGTGCTCATCGTGCGCAAGGGCAACCCCAAGAAGATCAAGGATTGGAACGACCTTGCGCGCAAGGGCGTCACAGTGATCGTGCCGAATCCCAAAACATCGGGTAACGGCCGCTACACCTATCTGGCCGCTTGGGGATATTCACTGAAAAAAGGTGGCGGAGAAGCCAAAGCACGTGCGTTTGTGAAAGACCTGTTTGCCAACGTGCCAGTGCTGGATGGTGGCGGCCGTGGTGCCACGACCACTTTTGCCCAGCGTGAAATCGGCGATGTGCTGGTGACCTTCGAAAACGAAGCCGGCCTGCTGGCCAAAGAGTTTGGTGAAGACAAATTCGAAGTGGTTTACCCCTCCGTCAGTATTGAAGCCGCTGCCCCGGTGGCGTTGGTGAACCCGATCGTGGACAAGCGTGGCACGCGTGAACTGGCCAAGGGCTATCTGGATTTCCTCTACACGCCAGAAGGTCAGGAAATCATCGCCAAGCAAGGTTTCCGTCCGCGTGACAAGACGGTGCTGGCGCGTCATGCCAAGCGCTTCCCGAAGCTGGAAACGTTCACTGTTGAGACTCTTTTGGGCGGCTGGACCAAAGTCCATGAACAGCATTTTGCCGATGGCGCCTATTACGACCAGATCATTGTCCGGTAACGGTCAGAAAAAAGCGGATGAAGCCGGGGCCAGTGCCGGGAGTGCGTTTTTGCACTCCCGGCATTTGTTTGGTCTGACGCCGATGATGAGCGTTGTTAAGCGATAGCAGATGCTCTGCATCTGTCGGGTCGGCTGAAGTCGGTAGCGACGGTACTGCTGGGCAGAGGCCCATGATTTTTCGGTGAGTGTAAACACATGAACTTCCAGCAATTGCGGATTGTCCGCGAGACCGTGCGGCAGGGTTTCAACCTGACCGAGGTGGCCAACGCCTTGTACACCTCGCAATCCGGTGTCAGCAAGCATCTCAAGGATCTTGAGGAAGAGTTGGGTATCGAGCTCTTTCACCGTAAAGGCAAACGCCTGCTTGGGCTGACTGAGCCGGGGCGTGAATTGTTGAGCGTTGTCGAGCGTATGCTGCTCGATGCGCACAATATCCGGCAGCTGGCGGATGAATTCAGCAAGCGTGACCAGGGCCGTCTGGTGGTTGCCACCACCCATACGCAGGCACGTTATGTATTGCCGCCCGTGGTGGCACGTTTCAAGGCGGCTTATCCGCGTGTGCAACTGGTGTTGCATCAGGCCAGTCCGGCAGAAATCGTGCAGCAGTTGCTGTCGGGTGAAGCCGATATCGGTATTGCCACCGAGTCGCTGGATGGCGTCTCAGGGCTGATCTCGTTTCCTTATTACAGTTGGCAGCACACGGTGATTGTGCCGGAAGGGCACTCGCTTGCAGATGACCCTGCGCTTTCACTGCCGGCGCTTGCGCGCTTTCCGGTGGTGACCTACCACGAAGGTTTTACGGGGCGTACACGTATTGATGAGGCCTTTGCGGCGGCAGGGCTGCATCCGGATGTGGTGATGACGGCGCTGGATGCCGATGTCATCAAAACCTATGTGGAGCTCGGGCTTGGCGTGGGAATCATTGCGGCAATGGCCTTCAGCCCGGCGCGAGACAAGGGGTTGGTCGCGCTGGATGCCATGCATCTGTTTGCGCCCAACACCACGCGGCTTGCCGTGCGCAATGGGCATTACCTGCGCGGCTTTGCCTACCGCTTCATCGAACTTTGTGCGCCGGCATTGGAAGAAGAAATCATTCGCGGCGAAGTGCGAAAAGCCGTCGGGGAATGAGCAAGGAGTAGCGCAGGAAGTGCCCTCGAAACGGTCAGAAAAAAATAGAAGATAGCGTCAGGATGGGCAAAGAGGTAATGCAGAAAAAACGGATTATGTGTGAATAAATCTTGTTTTTCTTTTGAAGTTGGCTTGCCTACTGTGGCGACTGACAGATGAGGAGAGCAACACCATGTCACTGAAGAAGCTGGCAGCCACTGCTGCCTTTTACCTTGCTGCAATCCTGCCGGGCACCGCCTTGGCCTCCAACTTTCTGGTCAGCACCGACTGGCTGGAGAAAAACCTGAACAATCCGAAAGTCCGTGTGGTCGAAGTCAGTGTCAATCCCGGGCTTTTTGAGCGCGGCCACATTCCGGGCGCCGTGAACTTTGCCTGGCATACCGATCTGGTCGACCCGGTGAAGCGTGATATCGCCTCACCACAAGCCTTTGAAAAGCTGCTGCGCGAAGCCGGTATCTCCAAGGACACAACAGTCGTTCTCTATGGCGACAACAACAACTGGTTCGCCGCTTGGGGCGCATGGGTCTTCGATATTTACCGTGTCGAGAACGTGAAACTGCTTGATGGTGGTCGCAAGAAGTGGGAGGCCGAAAACCGTTCGCTGTCGCCGATTGCGAACACCTATGCGCCCGGCACTATCAAGATTGCGGCAGCCGATACCAAGCTGCGCGCGCGTTTGGGTGATGTGGTGGGGGCTGCCGAAAAGAAAAGCAATGTAGCGTTGGTCGATATCCGTTCGCCAGATGAATACAGCGGCAAAGTGTTTGCTCCGGCTGGGGTTCAGGAGCTGGCGGTGCGCGCCGGACATGTGCCCGGTGCCGTGAATGTGCCGTGGAGCCGTGCCGTCGCTGAAGATGGAACCTTCAAGCCTGCGGCCGAGCTGAAAAAGATTTACGCGGATGCCGGTATTGATGGCAGCAAGCCGATCATCACGTATTGCCGCATTGGTGAGCGTTCCAGCCATACCTGGTTTGCGCTCAAGAAAATCCTGGGATACGACGTGCGCAATTACGACGGTTCCTGGACCGAGTACGGCAATGCAGTGGGTGTGCCGGTCGTGAATCTGGCCGGGACGGTGTGGTCGGGCAAATAAGCCTGCATCCACCCACTCCAGACAAGCGGGGAAGACGTCGGTCTTCCCCGCTTTTCATTTTCTTCTGATCTGTGTGGTTGTCCCATGACCTCATCTTTTTTTCAGGTGCTGCGCGTTGGCGTGGCGGTGCTGGTGCTGGTGTCGTTACTGGTGGCGGGGTCGGCGCTGGCGGAGCTCGCGGGTGAGGGCCGTATTCTGGCTTTTTCGTTGTTGGCGGGTACGGCCTTCGGGATTGTGTTGCAGCGTTCCAGGTTCTGTTTTTACTGCATGGCCGCGGATTTTTTCAGCCATCGTGATGCCCGTGGGCTGCTGGCGGTGGTGGTGGCTCTGGCGGTCGGCACTATCGGCTATCACGCGGTATTTGGCGCTTTCCAGCCAGTGGCAGTGGCGGGCCGATTTCCACCTGGCGCGCACATCGGCCCTGTGAGCTGGGTATTGGCGCTGGGGGCTTTTGTGTTCGGGCTGGGCATGGCGATTTCTGGTTCTTGCGTCAGTGCGCATCTCTATCGCTTGGGAGAAGGAGCGGTGGCCTCCGTGCTTGCACTGCTGGGGGCGGCGCTGGGTTTTGTTCTGGGGTTTCTCTGCTGGAACACCCTGTACTTGCGCGCAATTCAGGAAGCACCAGTACTCTGGTTGCCGGCGCATATGGGCTATGGCGGCTCGCTGTTGTTGCAGTTGGGCTTGCTCGGTGCGATTGCACTGTGGCTGCTGCGCTACCGTACGGCGCCAGAGAGCAATGTGTCGCCGCTGCAGGCAATCCTGGTGCAGCGCTGGCCGGCTGCCGTGGGGGGCTCTCTGGTCGCTTTCATCGCGGTACTCGCCTATTTCCGTAGCGGCGCGCTGGGTGTGACGGCAGAGCTGGGCAGTCTGGCGCGAACGGCGGCGGATGCCGCACAACTGCTGCCTCCGCGGCTGGAGGGGCTGGATGGATTTTCCGGCTGTGCCACCGTGGTCAAACAGGCTTTGCTATCGAAAAACGCCGTGTTCGTGCTCGGGGTGGTGGGAGGTGCTTTCGCCGCCGCACTGGTGGCTGGCCAATTCCAGCCGCGCTGGCCGAAGGGGCGCGTGCTGGTGCGCCAATTTGCCGGCGGGGTGCTGTTGGGCTGGGGGGCGATGGTGGCGCTCGGCTGCACCATCGGTACTTTGCTCTCGGGAATCATGGCCGGCGCCGTTTCCGGCTGGGTGTTTGCGGTGTTTTGTCTCGCGGGTGCGTGGCTGGGGTGGCGCTGGCGGCAACGTTGGCCCACCTGAGCTTGCGATGTCTTTTGCCTGCGCCGTGAGCCGTTGCCACTGTGCTGCTTGAAATCAGTCGGCGGCATCTTGGCCCGGAAGGAAGCTGGCAGTTGCCTTTCGGTTTTTAG
>JAUXNL010000109.1 GCA_030684415.1 Moraxellaceae bacterium
GCCAGCGCCAGCACCGCGCCGGCGAACCCGGGCAGGTAGGGAATGAAGACCTTGAGCCCCGCCAGCACCTGCGGCTCGGGCGAATGATCGGCCATCGGCGGGCCTCCTCTGTGTGGAAATCCGAAGGCGACGATCACCCGTGAAAGGTGATCTTCGGCGTGAAGGGCGGGGTGATGTCCTCGACCATAAGGTCGCGGCGGTAAGTGCCGATGCCGCCCGTCGTATGCGGGACCGCGCGGCTGAATACGTAGGCCCATCGGTCATTGGGGCCGACGTCCACGTAGACGCCGTCAGCAGTCTCAAACTTGGTAATGACCGGCGTTGAGGCCGGGAAAACGAGTGCTAGCGAGGTCGGCGAGCCGTTAACATACAGGGTGGCCGTCACGTCTTGGTCAGACGTGTTGGTAACGTAGTGCCGCATTTTGCTGAGCCGAGCCGCGAAGCCCGTGGTCCCCTCAACAATCTGTATGTCGGCCAGCGTGACCCCGCCGCCAGGATCGGTCCCGCCTACCGCGACGGCTACAGGGGTGCCCGCGGCTACGCTGAGGGTCCGCGATCCAAAGCCCAGAAGTTCCGACTTGCGGTCTCCTGAGATGAGGGACGAGCCGACCGAGTAGCAGACCATCGTGCTACCGCTGGGTCCGTCCTCGGACAAGATAAGCACGTCACCAGCAACAAAATCCACGACGTTGGCGTTGTCGTGGAACAGGCCGCTCTCACCGATCCCAATGCTGAGAAGCATGGCGGTGGCTACGCCATTCTTGTACGCCCTGATCTGCCCGGCGGCCCCAGAACAAGACGCCACGTAGGAATAGAGGCCGCGCCACTGACCCGAGAAGCGGGCGACATGGCCCCCCTCCTCCTTCATGGCGGCGGTGAATGCGAGAGTGCCGCTTAGCGGGATCGCCCGCGCAGTGTTTTGGGCGGCAGTGGCGCCAGCGGCGGCCACCGCAACCAGTGGGGTGATCGCGCCAACGCCGGGGGCAGTCAGCACAGACCGGTGGACTAGCGAAGATATGCTGCCCGTCGAACTCCGGTCGATAGACATGCCAACGGCGTCGCCCTCGACGACGCTTACCGTCGTTGTGTCGTCAAACGCTTCCTCGCCCGCCCCGCCGGCTGGGGCCGCTTCCGCGACCACTGATCCGCCGAGCCGGAAGGACGCCTTGCGATCCGATCCGGTGCTTGTTGTCCCACGCGCGTAGAACAGCTCCCAGACGAAGGGCGCTGGGGCGCGGTAGGCATGGCGGGCATAGTCGGTCCCACCGTTTGTCAAGCCAGCGCCGCTAACGGATGTGGACTGGTCGCGGTTCGTGCTTGAGATGGCAGAGGCAGCGGTGACGACGTGAAACAGGCTGCGCGCGGTCATCGCGGGGCCTCCCAGACGACCGCCACCCGACCAGATGCGACCTCGTCAGGCAGGGCGCCTGCCAGGGCGGTCGCGACTTCAGCCCCGTAGGCCTCAATCTCCTCGGCGGAGAGACTTCCAGATCCGATGCCGATCACCAGGGCGTTGCCGACGTCCAGGCGATGGACCGAAACTGCCACCGTCCCGTCCTCAAGCGGAGGCGGTAGTATCGCTTGGACGATGGGCCAGGCGATCCCGGCCAGACCATCGCGCTCGAACAGCGCGTGGCAGACGGTCTCGACGAGCACAGGATCGGTGACCAGGGGGCCGTTGGGGAGTATGCGGTATGACTGAGGCCAGCGGGCGATCTCTCGGATCACGCGGCCATCGGCATCTACCTCCGTTTCGCGGAAGTATCGGACCTCAAGCCGCTGACCGTCTATCTCTGGGCGCCGGGCGATCTCGGTCAGCATGGGCTCTCCGTTCCATCGTGGGGCCCACGCCCCTCCCACGCCTCGACGACGGCCACCGCCAGCCATGTCTCATACTGCCGCTCGGCCGGAAGCAGGAGGTTCACCGCGCCATCGTGGTCGATGCGCTGCGCGCGGTAGATGGGTCGCTGCATCACGCGAACTCCATCGTCACCAGCAGCCCCTTGGCCCCGGTCCCCGCGCCATCGACATCGATGTAGATGACATCGCCGGCGACCACGTCGTCGTTCGCCGCGTCGACAACCGGCTGGGTGGCGCCGCCGCCGGTGCTGGCCGTTTGCCCGGCCAGGATGGTGATCGGGGTCGACAGCATGTTCACGCCGCCCCGCGCGCGGCGAAGCTGGATGGTGATGTCCCCCGATGACGAGGTGGTCGTCACAGCGGCCAGGGCGTCGACCAGGTTCTTGCCGGTGTAGCTGGACGAAATGAGCAGCGCAGCCTGGCCGTCGCCAACGGCCAAAGGGTCCCCGGTCGCGCCGATGCCGGTCACCTGGAGCGAGACGATACAGAGCGCCGGGGGGCCGTCCGCGCCGTCGTCGCCATCCGCGCCGTCCGCGCCAGGAGCCCCGACCAGCGAGGCCAGCCAGGCCGCC
>JAUXNL010000114.1 GCA_030684415.1 Moraxellaceae bacterium
GCCAGCGACGCCGGGGCGCTCAAGTCGTACAGCTTCACCAAAATCAGCGCCCTGCTGGTGGCGAGCGACAGCACCTTCGAGCCCGACCCGACCATCGTCCAGACGCTGGCGGAAGAAGACAGCATTTGGCTCAACCTCAAAAAGACCGAAGTCGTCCTCCAGATTGATGGCGAAGCGGCGGACTATTTCCGGCGCCGCAAACTCATTGACGGCCAGAAAATTGAAAAAGAGCTGGCCGACGGTGGCCTGCTCATCTCGTGCCTCATTGCGCACCCCAACCAGATTCTGCCCACCGTACGCTACTGGCTGCCCCACGCCCGCATCATCAGCCCGGCCCGGTTGCAAACCGAGCTGGAGCAACAACTCGGGCGCTATCTGGGCACCACCGCCTGACGCCCCACCGCCAACAACCCACCCCCACCCCACCAGAGAGAGCCTGAACATGATCGACAACGCATCCCCCTTGGAATACCTGGCTGCCTTCGCCATCACCTTCACCGCAGGCATGGTCACGGCCGCCGCACTCCGCACCTATTCGCAGTGGCTGAAAAAGCAAGTTTCTGCCACCACGGCCACAGCGAAATAAAGCAAAAATCCGTTCGCGCAGACGCCCACAACCACCATGCCCGTCGCTTTGCCGCCACCGTTTTCTCGTGCCCCGCATGTGGTTGGACAAAAACTTTGCCCAAAAGAAGCGATGCGATGGTGGTGGGCATCAACCATTTCGTTGCTTGCCCAACATGCGGCCACCAACCTCTGCACACAAAAACCGCTGGCACGGTCAAAGCCACATGGCTTGGGCTTTGGAGCCGGGGACAGCGGTAAATTTTTGACAGAAGGGATGGTCTTTACCCATCAACAAATAACCCATCTCTCAAGTCGTTCGTCCTAAGTGATTGATTTTCACAAGTATTTCTGAACGACATTCGGACGATTTTCGGCGCGGGCGGGCCGATTACTTCGCTCTCAGCGAACAGAAAAACCGCTGAACCACTCATTAACTTTCAAGAAAAAACTTATGGCTCATGTTATTTGTGATGCTGATCATTACGTAGAACACCTCCGCCTGGCTCTTGAGCAACCGTTGGACATGTCGCGTGTCAGATTCCGTTGGGGTGGCCGTCTTGAAACATCGGATGCACAGCCCATTCGACGCCTGGTTCAAAGCCTGCATGATGTGATCCCGCACTTGAGTAGGGCTGCCGCTGCAACAGACAATTTACCCGGTGACAGAATGCTCGCCAGAGTGGCATTGGACTCCATCACCACACTGTCTCATTTTGTTCCCAAAAAAAGACCCGGCCTCCAACACCACCTGAACGACGCCATGCATGTTCATTTGCTTGTGGCACAAATGGTTGACCCCAGCAAGGAGATTTACCACTTGAACTTGCTCGCACAATGTGATGTTTTAGATCTCTTGGCGAAAATGGATGAATCGTATGCTGAAGCGACGTACAGATTCGTATCTGGTGTTCGGAAAACGCTCTATGGTTTATCGTCTGTTCCGAGGGTTCAGCG
>JAUXNL010000127.1 GCA_030684415.1 Moraxellaceae bacterium
CAGTTGGCGGCCGGTGCGAGTGCTGTGGCGCCCGCCTTGCTGGGCCTAGAGTTGGCAAATGTGCTGCGCACGGCCTGCAAACGGCAACGCATCATTGCCAGCCAGGCACAGGACATCCTCGCCCGCTTGAGCCAGTTGCCCATCGAGGTGGATGCCCGGCCTGCCGAGGCCAGCCAGTTGCTCTCGCTCGCTCTGCGCTACGACCTCAGCAGCTACGATGCGGCCTATCTGGAACTCGCGCTGCGGCTGCAACTTCCCATTGCTACGCAGGACGAGGCGTTGGCCGATGCCGCGCGGGC
Organism: Moraxellaceae bacterium; assembly: GCA_030684415.1. GTDB lineage: Bacteria > Pseudomonadota > Gammaproteobacteria > Pseudomonadales > Moraxellaceae > UBA2031. Next base: position 300 of record JAUXNL010000127.1, read on the forward strand.
TTCCGGCGTGGGCATCGTCAGCGTATGACCCTCCCTACTGTCATCGGCCTTTACGGCGGCTCTTTCGACCCGGTGCACACCGGCCATACTGCCCTGGCCGACGCCCTGCTCGCCATACTGCCGCTCAAGGAAATCCGCTTTCTGCCCGCCGCCCGCTCGCCGCTGAAGTCTGCCGCCACGGCCGATACGCACCGGCTGGCCATGCTACGGCTGGCGCTGGCGGGTAAGGAAAGACTCACCGTTGATGCCCGGGAGCTCGATCGCCCAGCGCCCTCCTACACCATCGACACCTTGCGGGCGCTGCGGGCCGAGGTCGGGCCTGCCGTGCCGCTGGCCTTCATCCTCGGGCAAGACAGCTATCTCGACCTGCCCCGCTGGAAAGACTGGGAACAACTGACCGACCTTGCGCATCTGGTCGTGGTCAACCGGCCGGGGGCCACCAATCGCGTCGGTGGCACTCTGGCGGCTCATGCAGAAAGGCATCGGCTCGCGGCGCCCGGCCTGCTAGAATCGCGGCCCGCCGGCGGCCTGCTGTTTGTTGATACCCCCCCGCACGCCATTGCCAGCCGCGACATCCGGGCCTCCATCCGTACCGGAACCCTGCCGCGCGACTGGCTCTGCCCCGCCGTACGGGACTATATTGACCAGCACCACCTCTATGCCGGAGACGCAGACCCCCAATGAACTTGTCCGACCCCGAAAACCAGACCCTGCTCGATACCACGCTTGCCGCCCTCGACGACCTCAAGGCCAAGGATGTTCTGGCACTTGATGTCCGTACCCTGACCAGCCTTGCCGATGTGATGGTGATTGCCTCCGGCACGTCCAGCCGCCATGTGAAGTCGCTGGCCGACAACGTCGTCGAAAAAATCAAGGAAGCCGGCTTCCGCCCGCTGGGCATGGAGGGCGAACGCGAGGGCGAGTGGATTCTCATCGACCTGGCGGGCGTCATTGTTCATGTCATGCTGCCGGCCACGCGCGCCTTTTACGACCTTGAGCGTCTGTGGACACCGGGCGCCAGCGGCCATATCACGCCCAACACCGCTACCTCCTGAGCGCATGAAGCTGCGCTTGCTGGCGGTCGGCACCCGCATGCCGGACTGGGTGACGACCGGCTATGAGGATTACGCCAAACGTCTCTCCGGCGACATCTCGCTTGATCTCGTGGAAATCAGTGCTGGGCGACGCCTCAAGGGCACCGATCTTGCGCGCCTGAAAGAAGAAGAAGGCGATGCGCTGTTGGCCGCGCTGCGACCGCAAGAGCGCGTGATTGCGCTCGATGTGCCGGGGCGCCAGATGGCCACTGAAGACCTCGCCGCCACACTCAAGGACTGGCAGGTGGACGGACGTCCGGCGGCCATCCTGATTGGCGGGCCGGAAGGCCTCAGCCGGCGAGCGCTGGACCGGGCCGACGAGAAATGGTCGCTGTCGCGCCTGACGCTGCCGCATCCGCTGGTGCGCATCGTGATTGCCGAACAGCTCTACCGGGCCTGGAGCTTGCTCAAAGGCCATCCGTACCACCGTTAAGCCCGACACGACCGCTGTTGGTTCCTGCGGAAAATCCGCACTTCTTCACACGCGGGCACTGGCTTTTGCAGCCCGCCCTGCGCAAGAATTCCGCTTTCGCAAGACAAGACCCCCATGCGCCGATCCAGCTCCATCACCCTGAAAGACAACCAGCAGGAAGCCGCGCTGTTCCGCCGTCGTGCGGCCGTCGCTGCGGTTTTCGTGCTGGTGATGTTCGGTGTGCTCGGCAGCCGTTATTACTTCCTGCAGGTGACCGAGCACGAAACCTATGCCGTGCTGTCTGAAAACAACCGAGTGCACCTGGAAGCCATTTCGCCGCCACGCGGCTTCATCTACGACCGCAAGGGCCGCCTGCTCGCCGATAACCAGCCGACGTTCTCGCTGACCATCAACCGTCAGCAAATCACCGACATTGATGCCATGCTGGCAAAGCTGCGCCCCATCCTCGAACTGGACGACGACGACATCCGCCGCTTCAAGACTCGCGCACGCGTGGCCCGCAAATTCGAGGAAGTCCCGCTGCTGCTGCGCCTGACCGATGAGCAGATCGCACGCTACTCCGAGGCCAAACACGAGCTGACCGGCGTCAACATCAATGTCGAGCTGTCGCGCGCGTATCCGTATGGCGACATGTTTGCGCACGCACTCGGCTATGTGTCGCGCATTTCCGAAAGCGACCAGAAAAACATCGACCCCGTGCGCTACGCCGGCACCAATCTCATCGGCAAAATCGGCATCGAAAAGTATTACGAGAACTACTTGCAAGGCGCCGTGGGCTATCAGCATGTGGAGCGTAACGCTCACGGACGCCTGATCCGTGTACTGAAAAAAACGCCGCCGGCACGCGGCAACGACCTCACCCTGCATCTGGACTTCGAGTTACAGAAAATCGCCCATCAGCAACTGGCTGGCCGTCGTGGCGCCATTGTGGCGATTGATCCGGTGACCGGTGGCGTACTGGCCTTTGTGAGCAACCCGAGCTTCGACCCGAACGCCTTTGTCGGCGGCATTCCCTACAAGCTTTACGCAGAGTACCGCGACCACATCGACAAACCGCTCTATAACCGGGCCCTGCAAGGCGTGTATCCACCAGGCTCCACGATCAAGCCGATGTCGGCACTCGGCTTCATCCACACCGGCGTTGCCGACTGGAACAGCAGCATCAGCGACCCCGGCTTTTTCAGCCTGCCAGGCGACACCCACCGCTTCCGTGACTGGAAAAAAGAAGGCCACGGCATCGTCAACATGCACAAGGCAGTGGTCGAATCTTGCGACACCTTTTTCTACACCTACTCCGACAAGATGGGCGTAGACCGTTTCCATGACTGGATGAAACATTTCGGTTTTGGGGAAAAGACCGGCATTGACCTGATTGATGAAAAGCGCGGCTCACTACCGTCTGTGGCGTGGAAGCGGGAGCGGCTCAAAGCCCCGTGGTATCGCGGCGAAATGATGTCCGTGGGCATTGGTCAGGGCTACTTCACGTCCACACCACTACAACTGGCCATGGCGACCGCCATCATTGCCAACGGGGGTAAGCACATCCGCCCGCATTTATTGAAAAGCGCCGAGGGCACGAGCGATTTCGACACCATCAACCAGCCCGACTACACCGTTCCCTACAATGGCAATCCCGAGGACTGGGAGCGCATGCGCCAAGCCATGCGCGATGTGACCCATGCCCCGAACGGGACGGCGCGCGCGACAGGTGCAGGCGCTGTCGGCTACGAAATGGCGGGCAAAACCGGGACGGCGCAGGTCAAAAGCATCAAGCAGGGCGAGCGCTACGACGAGTCCAAGATTGACCCACGGCACTGGGACCATGGCTGGTTCATCGGCTTTGCGCCGGTGGAAAACCCGAAGATTGCCGTGGCCATCCTGGTAGAAAACGGCCGCGGCGGCTCCAAGGTAGCGCCGATTGCTCGCGCCCTGTTCGACTACGAGATCAGGGGCACACTACCGGCGCCGGTATCCGCTGCTGCGCCCGTGACTGCTCCACCTCCTGTGGTTGCACCGCTTCCTGTAGCTGCGACTCCTGTGGCTACACCGCCTCCCGCGCCAGCCCGCAGCACCGAATGAGGCCAGCCCCATGAGCAACCAGGATCGCTTTCTGCGCCACATGCCACGCGATGGCTCCCAGTTCAAACGCAAGTTCGATCTCTGGGGCGTGCTGCATATCGACCCCCCTTTGCTGGTGGCGTTGCTGCTGGCCGCCAGCCTTGGGCTGTTCGAGCTTTACTCTGCATCCGGACGTCATTTCGACATGACGCTCAAGCAGATGATGAGCTTCGGCATCGGCTTCACCGCCATGTTTGTGCTCGCGCAAATTCCGCCACGCACTTATCAGACGCTCTCGCCCTGGTTTTTTGTTGGTGGCTTGGGGCTGTTGCTGGGCGTCGTCGTTTTTGGCGAAGTGCGAATGGGCGCACAACGCTGGCTGAAAATTCCCGGCTTTGGCAGCGTGCAACCGTCTGAGTTCATGAAGCTCGGCATGCCGATGATGATGGCCTGGTTTCTCGCCAGCCGCGTGCTGCCGCCCCGCCCTACGGTCGTCCTGATGTCGCTGGCCCTCATTGCGGTGCCGGTGCTGCTGATCGCCGAGCAGCCCGACCTTGGCACCTCGTTACTCGTGGCGGCGAGCGGGCTGTTCGTGCTGTTTCTGGCGGGGCTGCCCTGGTGGATGATCAGCGGCTTTGTTGTCGCCACCGTGCCGCTGGTGTGGGTGGCGTGGACACATCTGCTGCACGACTACCAGCGCCAGCGCGTGATGACACTGATTGATCCTGAAGCGGACCCGCTCGGCACGGGCTGGAACATCATCCAGTCCAAGACTGCCATCGGCTCCGGTGGCATTTCCGGCAAAGGCTGGCTCAATGGCTCGCAGTCGCATCTGGAATTCCTGCCTGAAGGCCATACCGACTTCATCATCGCTGCCTACTCCGAAGAGTTCGGCCTCATCGGCGTCATCGTCTTGCTGCTGCTCTACCTTTTTATCCTGAGTCGCAGTATGTACATCGCCATCAGCGCGCAAGACAGCTATTCGCGCTTGCTGGCCGGCGCCATCACGCTGTCGTTTTTTGTTTATGTTTTCGTGAATGCAGGCATGGTGAGCGGCATCTTGCCCGTGGTGGGCGTGCCCCTGCCTTTTATCAGCTACGGCGGCACCGCCATCATCACCCTGCTGTCCGGCTTTGGCATCCTGATGTCGATTCATACCCATCGGAAACTCATCAGCTAGGGAGAGGCTCATGCCCCTCGCCTGCATGCAGGCGAAGGCTCCCGGCCTTCAGGACTCATGCGGGAAAGGCCACCTTTAGTCGCTTGCTGAAAAAGCCCGGGATGGGCGTTTTTCAGCAAGCGGTTAG
>JAUXNL010000430.1 GCA_030684415.1 Moraxellaceae bacterium
CGTCAGCCCCAGACACATGCGGATCGTGGTGGTCTTGCCCGCGCCATTGGGCCCGATCACACCCAGACACTCTCCCGGGGCGATGCTGAACGACAAATCGTCCACCACCGTGGCATCGCCGTAGCGCTTGACGAGGTGCTGGCAGGTGAATAGAGGGGCTGTCACGGGGATCTGGGTGCGGTTGTGGGGTGGGCCGATTATGGCCAGAGGCATTGCAACTAGAATCGGTTCGCCCGCCTGGGCTGAAACAATCAGAGAGGAAAAAAATATGTTGAAACGTTTGTGTCTGGCCTTCACGGTGAGCACGGGCTTGCTTCTGGCCGCTTGCGGTGGTGGCGGTGGTGACGCGCCTGCCGTGACCGCTGTTCCGTTGTCGATCACGAATTACGACGACACAGCCATGGTGGTGGCTGCCAGCGTCGCGGGCAGTGTATCGGTGTACGAGAATTTTGTAGGTTCCTCCGCTGGTGCCGCTGAAAACGAGCCCACTTCGTCCTACAGCGCGCTGGGTTCGGGCAAGGTCGACGCGATTGCCCGTTTCGCGCTGGATCGGGTGTTGTCGGGTCAAACGAGCAAGCTCAAGTCGGCGGCCGTGGAGACCGGTTCAGATGCCTGTCCCTATGGCGGCACGTTGTCGTTCAGTTTCAACGACGCAGACAACAACAGGGTGGAATCGGCGGGCGACTCGTTGACGTTGGATGCCAGCAATTGTGTCGTGGAGTCCGGGCAGCCGCCGGTCAATGGTCGTCTGAAGATCACCATCAACTCGCTCAATATCGATGCCAATGGATCCCTTGTCAGCGCCTCTCTGACCCTGGCGTTCACCAACTTCAGCAGCGATGGATTCGTGCTGAATGGATCTGTCACGGTGTCTGCCAGCCCCACCACTTTGACGCTTGCGTACAGCAATTTTTCGGGCAGCTACAAGGGCGACAACCTGACGTACAACTTCTCCGTGGTCCAGCAAGTGAACGTGTACCCGAACACCCTCGCGGTCAATGGAAGCATCGTGATCAATGGCAGTTCCTACGAGTTGTCGACCCCAGTGGTCATCCGACTGGGCAACGTATCGCCGGAAGCCGGTGTCTTGCGCATTGCCGACAGGTCCGGTAACCGCGTCGATGTGGTGATGTCCAACTCGGGTTTTGTGTCCAACCTGTACCTGTCTGGGGATGAGGTGGTGGATGACAGCACCCCGCACCTTTGGTCGGAGCTGTAAATCCCAGCCCAAAAAAACCGCCTCAGGGCGGTTTTTTTTGGACAGATCACCGGCAGCGAAAGTGCCTGAACCTCCTGGGGATAATCATGGGTATCTTCTGACTCCATCATCCCTCCATGCCGTTCTCCGTTTTCCTCCAATACCTCCTGCCCAAGCGCGCGCTGACCGAGTTTGCCGGTCGGTGCGCCAATTCGCGGGCTTCGTGGTGGGTGCGCCATGTCATTCCCTGGTTCATTCGGCGCTACGGCG
>JAUXNL010000130.1 GCA_030684415.1 Moraxellaceae bacterium
CCGCTGCCACGCTGGTGGCTCATCCTGTTCTGGCTGACGATCGTGTTTGGTGTCGGCTATCTCGTGCTGTATCCGGGAATGGGCAATTACGCAGGCACACTGGGCTGGAGTTCGTCTGGCGAACATGCCGCTGACGACCGCAAATTCCAGGACCAGTACGGCGCCCTGTATGCCGGCTATGCCAGCACGCCGGTAGAAGTACTGGCTAAAGACGAACGCGCCATGCAGATCGGTGCCCGCCTGTTTGCCAACAATTGCGCGGCCTGCCACGGCACGGATGCGCATGGCGGACGCGGCTTCCCCAACCTGACTGACAAAGACTGGTTGTGGGGCGGCACACCCGAAGCCATTCACAGCAGCATTCTTAATGGCCGCAATGGTGTGATGCCGGGCTGGAAAGATGCACTGGGCGCACAGGGCGTGGATGAGGTGGTGGCCTACACGCTGTCGCTGTCCGGCCGCAGCGGACTCGACGCCAAACAAGTTGCCGCCGGACAGGGCCGCTTCATGATGTGTGCGGGCTGTCACGGTGCCGACGGCACGGGCAACCCGATGCTGGGAGCGCCTAACCTCACCGACAATATCTGGCTGCATGGCGGCAGTGTTGCTTCGCTCACCAAAACCGTGATGGAAGGACGCAACAACCAGATGCCGGCACAGGTCGACATTCTCGGCCCCGAGCGCGTGCATTTGCTCACGGCGTATGTGCTCTCGCTCTCCGAAAAGGAAAAGCGCTGACGCTGCTTCGGTGGCAGAAGCCGCCTCAGCCACAACGCAAACTGTGGGAGCGGCTTCAGCAGCGAAGACTTTGGCTGTAATGGCTGGACCTTCGCGGCTGAAGCCGCTCCCACAAGGTGCACTCCCCACCAGCGGGGAGAGGGTTGGGGTGAGGGGCTCTTGTCTTGCAACTGCATAGGGCATGACAAAGCGCTAAGCCACAGAGACAGAGACAGAGACAGAGACAGAGACAAGCGCAACACGAACAGAGTGCATCGACAAGCCGCCGGGCACAGACGGTTTGTCCATTCACTTTGAGGCCCTCCCGAAAGGAAGTGGCATGCCATGACAGAGCCCACCGAAAACCCGCGCAAGATTCCCTTGCGCGACCATTCACCCTCGCCTGCCAATCCGGTGCAAGTGCACGCCCCGAAAACCGTCGATCTTTACGCCAAGCGCGAAAAAATCCACGCGCGCTCCATCAGCGGTTTCTTCCAGAACATCCGCGTGCTCACCATCTGGGTGACGATGGCCATCTTCTTGTTGCTGCCCTGGGTCACCTGGGATGGGCGGCAAGCGCTACTGTTCGATCTACCGGCGCGCAAGTTCTACATCTTCTGGTGGACCTTCTTGCCACAGGACTTCTTTTTTCTTTCCTGGCTGCTGATTCTGGCGGCGTTCAGCCTGTTCACGGTCACGGTTTTTGCCGGGCGCGTGTATTGCGGCTATGTCTGCCCGCAAACGGTGTGGACCAAGATTTTCATGTGGATTGAAAAACTCACCGAGGGCGAGCGCAACGCGCGTATCAAGCTCGACAAGGCCAACATCAGCCTTGCCAAAGTACTGCGGCGCGGCCTCAAACACGCGGGCTGGCTGGCCGTGGCTTTCATCACCGCCATCACCTTTGTCAGCTATTTCACCGATGCCCGCACGCTGACCATGGAGCTGCTGCGCTTTGATCTTGGCTTCTGGGAAATGTTTTGGATTGCCTTTTTCACCAGCGCCACCTACATGAACGCCGGCTGGCTGCGTGAGCAGGTATGCATGTACATGTGCCCTTATGGCCGCTTCCAGAGCGTGATGTTCGACAAAGAAACCCTGATCATTTCCTACGATCCGGCGCGTGGCGAACCCCGTGGCAGCCGCAAGAAAGACGCCGACTACAAGGCCGACAACTTGGGCGACTGCGTGGATTGCACCCTCTGCGTGCAAGTCTGCCCGACCGGCATCGA
>JAUXNL010000165.1 GCA_030684415.1 Moraxellaceae bacterium
GGTGGGCTCCATTCCCAGCTACACCCATCTGCGCGATGTGATTGACCTGCTGGCGGACCCGCGCCTCGGCCCCAGCATGGTCAGCGGCAACTATGAAGTTGTTGGCGCCGTGCCCATCGGCGCGGGCTATTTCTTCGTCAACGACCGCAGTATCAATAACTTAAGCAAAGCGGCCGGCAAGCGCTTCGCGGTCTTCGACTGGGACAAGTCGCAGGCCGAGATGATCCGCATGATCGGCGCCCAGCCGGTATCGGCCGATGTCACCACCTTTGCCGGCAAGTTCAACAATGGTCAGGTCGACATCGTGGTCGCGCCCATCTACGCCTACAAACCCATGGAGCTTTACAAGGGCCTCGGCAAGAACGGCGGCATCGCGCGCTTTCCCGTCATCCAGATCACCTTCCAGATAGTGGTGCACAAAGACAAGTTTCCGGCGGGCTTTGGCCAGAAGAGCCGGGAGTATGTGTCGCGCCAGGTGCCGCGTTTCTTCGGGCTGATCCGCAATACCGAGCGCGAGGTGGAGTCGAAGTATTGGCTGGGCGTGCCCCTCGAAGAGCGTGATGGCTATGCGAGTGTGATGCGGGAAATGCGCATTCACCTGACCAAGGCGGGCTACTACGAACCGCGCATGATGAGTCTGCTCAAACGCGTGCGCTGCAAGCGCGAGCCCGGCGATGCAGAGTGCGCGCTCAAGGATGAGTAAGCGCCAGCGTTTTTGCCTGGTGCTGATGGGCAGGGTGCAGAGGTGTGGTCATTGCGATTGGACGAGGCCTGCAAGTCACATTGACGAGGCCCGCGAGTAACAGCTAGCATCCACCCTAACAACTAACCCATTGCCCGTCGCATTCAGTTGCGTCTGACTTTGGGGGAAAAAGCCGGCGTAAGCCGGTTTTTTCATTTCCAGGGAGTGGAATCAGTTGAAGACAATCGTCTATGTTGACGGATACAACTTTTACTATGGCTGCCTCAAGGGCACCCCCCACAAGTGGCTGGACATCGTTCACCTCTTCCAGAAGCACATCCTGCCGTCTTCCTCCTTTGGCGTTTCCTCAGAGCTCGTGAAGCTCAACTATTTCACTGCCGACATTCTGGAGCGAGCCGCTCGTAGCCCGGACTCCGTCTCCAGTCAGATGAAATACCTTCGTGCACTTGGCCTGACATACCCGACACGGGTCCAGATTCATAAGGGCTTCTACACGCTTCTTCCAATGAAGGCTCATGTCATGGACTCAGGCGACGAAAAAAAGCGCCTGCGGGATTCGCCAGAAGTACTGGTCTGGAAGATGGAAGAAAAACAGTCGGATGTGCGTCTTGCTCTGGAGGTATTCCAGGACGCCATGACAGGTGTCGCCGACCAGATCGTGATCTGTTCGAATGACACCGACATCGCGCCGGCACTGGAAAAGCTCCGTGCGCATCGACCGCACATCAAGATTGGCTTGGTGGTTCCCACCCGTGACGCAGTGCGGCGTCCGAATAAAGACATGGCCCATTTGGCAGATTGGGTCCGTACCCATATCCGGAACGAGGAGCTGGCCGACAGCCAGTACCCGAACTTCATCCCTGCCAAGCGGAAAGGAGTGACGAAGCCAGCGTCTTGGTGAAGCTCGCTGCGCGTAAAGCTGCCGTTGGGTGTCCGCACGCTGTCGTGCCATTGAGTCAGGTCTTTACTCTCGCCATATGAAGAAGCCCGGACTGGCCGGGCCTCTTCAGGGGGCAATAGTGCCGCCGCTCAGTCGGGTAGCACTTCGAAGGTAGCCACGTACAGCCCGGTGCGCTTGGTGGCAGGGGCGGGCGCCTTGTCGTCTTCGTAGCTGGCTTCCAGCCAGTAGGTGCCGGCGGCCGGCCAACTGACGCTGACGCGGCCGTCTTTGTCGGCGGTCAGCTCGATCATGGCTTCGTCGTTGCGATAGCGGCGTGCGCCAGGCACTAGCTCGATTTTCGCGCCTGCTGCTGGCTGGCCGTCGATCAGGAAACGGAAAACGGCGGGCTCACCCGCCACCAGATCGTTGGGGTGCGTGACGGGCACCATCTCCAGCCCGCTACCGGTGGGCGTGAGCGCGCTCGGCTTGCCGCGAGTGACAAAGGTTTCGATGCGGCGCGAAGACTGGCTGACGTTGAGCTTGTCGGCCTTGGCCGGCACTTCCTTCGCAAACGCTTCTGGCGTGGCCTGCACGCCGCGTGGCGGCCAGGATTTACGTTGGCCGTTTTCTTCCCAACGTGCGTTCAGGCCGCTGCTGGCGACAAACACTTTCCAGGTGCCGGGCTGGGTGAGCTGCACATCGAAGCTGGTGCGCAGGCGGCCGGTAGTGGCGTTCTGCACCGGCGTCACGCTGCCATCCGGCGCCATGACACGGAGGTTCTCGACGGGCATGCCGCGATGGTCGGCGTGGAAGATGTCGTTGGAGGAGGCGGCATCGAAGCTGGTCCACGGCGATTCGCCGGCGAGCACCGAGCTGGTCGGCAGGATCCAACTGCGGTGGGCCTCGGCCGGCAGGGGCAGGGCCAGGCAAATCCCTAAGGCAAACATGGCAATCAGTGGCGGCAGGTTTTTCATCAGGTTCTCCATAAAGGCTCCATGTGGTGTCGGCACCACGTTCAGGGCATCGGTCAGGCGCGGTGAGCGCCCAGCGCTGGGGTTCAACACAAGGCTTGAGCTCAGGGCTTGAGACCGAGGCGGACGTTGCCCAGCTCGGTCTTGCCGGTGGTCTTCTGGCTCACCGGTTTTTTCGGGGGCCAACTGAAGGGCAGGGTCACGCGCTCCAGCCCACCCACTTCACGAGCGGCTTCGACCACCAAGCGGTAGTGACCGGCCGGCAGATCGCCCAGCGGCGCCTTGCCTGACGTGAAAGTGAGCGTGTACTCACCGGGGGCGCGCGTGGCACCGGTGATGCCGTCCGCCGGCATCGTCATTTCGCGGCCACCCCGGCGCCACCATTGCCGCAGGTCTTTGAGCCATTTCTGGCCTTCGCCCTCGGCGCCGCCTTTCTGGGTCTGGTACCAGACGGCGAGCTGGGCAGCGACGCTGTTGTCCTCACGCTCGACCCAGGCGGCCACATAAGGCTTGTGGTACTCGGCCACGTTCAGCGTGGGCACGTTGATGGTGACCGCCAGATCCGCCGCCAGTGCCGGGGTGGCCACCAGCAGGGCTGGCAGCAAAACGTGTTGCAAACGCATTTCCCTCTCCTTTGATGCTAAGGGCCGGCCCGGCGGGCCATCCCCGATGTGTCGGTGGTGCTCTGAAACCACAGCAGGCCGCTGTGGTCGATGTGCCGGTGTGAGCCTGCGTACACCTCGATGCCGCTGCCTCCGTGCATCAAGGCCATTTCTGCTGAGGCGCTAGGTCCTCGCCTGCGTCCCGCAGGAAGTACCCTTGGGGTGCGCGGGGACGACGACCGCTCTGAGGCGGATGAGCAGGCTCGGAGTCACTGGGTACTTTCTGCGGGGCGAGCGTCGCGCAGACTCGTCGTCCCCGCCTACGCGGGGACCCAGTGACTTGGGCCTGCTGCACAGCGCTTTGCTCAGCGACACCCACTCCTGCCATCCGCAACACGGCGCTTCACAACCGCTTCAATGAATGAACAACAGCACCAGCAGCAGTGGCGCCAGCAGGCCCATGCCCACGACCGGCCAGGTCATGCGCCGGTGGCCGGCATGCAACTGCAGCAACAGCAACCCACTCAGGCAGAACACCAGCGTCGCAATCGCAAACCCGTCGATAAACCACGACCACGCCGTACCGGTATTGCGCCCCTTGTGCAGATCGTTCAGGTAAGACACCAGGCCGCGCCGGGTGACTTCGTACTCCACGGCGCCGTTTTGCCGGTCGATGCTGAGCCAGGCATCGCCCCCCGGGCGTGGCAGGGCGAGATACATCTCGTCCGCCGACCATTCCGCCGGACGATCACCCACGGCCACCTGTAGCGCGCCGTCCTCAAGCCATGCCTGCAAGGCCGCCGGCAGCGGCGCACTGCCGTCCTCCGGCGCATCGGCCAGCGCGGTCAGCAGGCTGGGCGGCAGCACGGCCACCTGCCGCTGCACCGTGGGCGTGGCCTCGATGCTGGCCGCGTGGTTCAGCGTGATGCCGGTAACGGCAAAGAGCAGCATGCCGATGAGGCAGAGCGCCGAGCTGATCCAGTGCCACTGGTGCAACTGCTTCATCCACAGGGCACGGCGGCGTTTGTTCCGGTGCTGCTGCTCGGGGGTCAAGGCGGCTGGCGACATCGGCGGGCTCCGTCCTGCGCACTCAGCGCAGGTTGTAGTTCAGGCTGAGCACAGCAGAGCGGCCTTCGCCCGGGTTGCCCCAGCCATGCGGGCGCACCGCGCTCCAGTACACCTCGTCGGTGAGGTTGTTCAGGTTCAGGCGCAGGCTGAGATCGCGGGTGACGGCATAGCCGATCATCGCGTTGTGCAGGGTGTAGTCCGGCACGGTGGTCGTGACGGCGGCGGCCTCCGTGTAGTACTCGCCCACATAGCGGATGCCGTAGCCCAGCTCGATCCCTTTCGGCAGCAAATAAGTGGTCCACACATTGCCGGAGTGGCGCGGCGTGCCCGCGATGTCCTGACCCTTCTGCGAATCGACCGGCGCGCCGGCGGCGGCGCCCTGCAACACTTCGCTGTCGAGGAAGGCATAGGCCGCCGAAATCGCCCAGTTCGATGTGATCTTGCCGCTAGCGCCAATATCGAAACCATCCACGCGCTGGCGGCCATCGAGCACTTGCGGGTCGGTGGTCACCAGATCGTTCACGCGCACATTCGTGCGGTCATTGCGGAACAGCGCTGCCGTGAGGGCCAGGCGCGAATCCAGCAAATCCCACTTCGTGCCTAGCTCGTAATTCACGGTTTTTTCAGGATCGACATTGCAGTTCTGGTTGTTGCCCGTGGCCGTGCAGCCCGCAATCACCGTGCTGGCCGACGGCGCCAGCGAATTACCCGCGGCCACATACACGCTGCCGTTTTCCACCGGCTTGAACACCAGACCAACACGGCCGGACACCAGATCTTCATTCGACTCACCCGGCGTGACCGAGGTTTGCGCACCGGTTGCCGCATCGAAAGCGCGCGTCACATAACTCGCTTCGTTGCGCTCATAACGCACGCCAGTGTTGAACTCCCACTGCGGGCTGAGCTTCATCGTGTCGAACACATACACCGCGTGGTTTTTCACCTGATTGTCGTTAGTGCCGGTGCGGCGGTAATGGATGGGGCCACGCCAGACCGTGTCCG
>JAUXNL010000190.1 GCA_030684415.1 Moraxellaceae bacterium
CAGGCCTCGCTCGCCATACTTTCGGCTAATGATTGACCATCGAGCCCGGCCAATAACCAGGACTGCACACCGGAATGGAGAAGTGACATGACAACCCCCGCCAAAAACATGATTTGCCTCTGGTACAACGGCGGTGCCGAAGAAGCAGCACGCTTCTACGCCGATACATTTCCAGACTCTTCTGTCGGCAACGTTTACCGCGCACCCGGAGATTTTCCATCAGGCAAGCAAGGAGACGTGTTGACCGTGGAATTCACGGTCATGGGCATTCCCTGTCTCGGGATCAACGGCGGGCCTGCTTTCACACAAAGTGAGGCGTTTTCGTTCCAGGTGTCCACCACGGATCAGGCGGAAACAGATCGCTACTGGGATGCGATTGTGGGCAATGGCGGACAGGAAAGCGCCTGCGGCTGGTGCAAAGACAAGTGGGGGGTATCGTGGCAAATAACCCCTTTGGTGCTGACGCGAGCAATTGCCGACCCCGACCCGTCGGCCGCCAAACGCGCTTTCGATGCGATGATGGAAATGACCAGAATCGACATCAGCAAGATTGAGGCAGCACTTCGCGGCTGAGTAGCGGCTAGCACCTCACCCCAACAGCTTGCTGAAAACGGCCATCCAAGGCTTTTTAAACAAGCGACTCCGGCATATGTCCGGAATCGCTCCGCGCTGCATCCATCACGCCAGCATGATGAATTCGCGACCCAGCCATCCTTGGCCGGGAAGCAGTTTGCTGAAAAGCATTTTTCAGCAAACTGCCAAGCAACCTCACGGGGACTCCTCGGCGAATGCGGTTTTACCCTGCCTGCTTTGCACACCCCATCAAGTTCAGCCATCAAGCTCAGCCAACAAGTACACCTCATGGCGCACCACCTCTGCGCCATGCCGATGCATTTACAGTGGCCGCTCGCCATCACGGTGCAGAAATAATGCGGCCGTCAGGGCACACCCACCTTCTCCGCTCCACCATGAGTCCTCCGCAAGCTACTGACAGGAAAAGACTTTCTACGCACTGACCTCGGCACCACGCCGGCTTGGCACGGCTCCTGCAAATACCCACTTGGATACAAGATGGAATGCACGGAACCCTGACTCATGTCCGATACACACGCCTGGACCATCGCAGACTGGCAAGCAGCCTACCGCAGCGGCAAAACGCCGCGCGATTTGCTGCTGCCCCTGCTGGCCGAATTGGCGCCCGGCGACAAAGCCTGGATTTCGGTGGTGAACCCCGCCGCTCTTGGCCTGCGCCTGCACGAGCTGGACATGGCCCTCACCGCCGCCGGTGGCGACGTCACACAGCTCCCGCTTTTCGGCGTGCCGTTTGCGGTGAAAGACAATATCGATGTCGCCGGCCTGCCCACCACCTGCGCCTGCCCCGAGTTCGCCTACACCCCCACACACAATGCTAGCGTGGTGTCGCAATTGCTGGCCGCCGGTGCGGTGGTCATCGGTAAAACCAATCTCGACCAGTTTGCCACCGGCCTCGTCGGCACGCGCTCGCCCTATGGCGCCGTGCCCAACAGTTTCAATCCGGACTACATCAGCGGCGGCTCCAGCTCAGGCTCAGCCACACTGGTCGCGCGTGGCGTGGTGCCGTTCTCGCTAGGCACCGACACCGCCGGCTCCGGTCGGGTACCGGCCGGCTTCAACAATATTGTCGGGCTGAAGCCCACGCGCGGCTGGCTGAGCACGGCAGGCGTCGTACCGGCCTGCCGCACGCTCGATTGCGTGTCTGTTTTTGCACTGACGGTGAATGACGCCGAGTACGTGGCAAAGCTGGCGGGCGGTCTCGATGAACGCGATCCGTACTCCCGCCAGATGGCGGAGCTTTTGCCGCTGCGCCCACGCAAAACCGTGCTCGGCATTCCGACGGCGCCCGAATGGTTTGGCGATGCCAACGCGGCCGAAGCGTTTGCGGATGCCTGCGCGCGCTGGACGGAAATGGGTATTGAACTGCGGCCGCTGGATTTCACGCCACTGCATGAAACCGCTGCCCTGCTTTACGAGGGGCCCTGGGTTGCCGAGCGCTATGCCGCTCTCCAGAGTCTGCTCGACACGAATCCTGCTGCCATCAACCCTGTGGTGCACGGGATCATCGACCGCGCTCGCGACATGAGCGCGGTCGATGTCTTTACCGCTGAATACCGCCGCGCCGCCTTGGCCGTGGCGGCACAAAACGTAATGCAGGGAATTGATGCCCTGCTCGTTCCCACCACGCCATCGATTTACACACAGGCGGAAATCGCGGCGGAGCCGGTGCAACTGAATTCGCGTCTCGGCACCTGGACGAATTTCGTCAACCTGCTCGACTGGTGCGCACTGGCACTGCCCGCCGGTTTTCGCCGCGACGGACTGCCGGTGGGCATCACGCTGATCGGCAATACCTGGCAAGACGGCGTGCTGGCCGATCTGGGCCGGCGCTGGCAGGCCCACGCACCGTGGACGCTCGGCGCCAGCCAGGGCGACATGCCTTT
>JAUXNL010000193.1 GCA_030684415.1 Moraxellaceae bacterium
AAGTGGGAACCGGTTATCGGATCAAAACGCGCTCAAGACTCAGAGTTTAGAGCCTGTGTCAACGATCAGACGGTTCCATCTGATCGCATCAGGCGCTGGGCCAGGGCGTCTTTAGTCTGCTCGAGACCCCGTCGCCGCCGGCGGCGGGGTTTTCTGCGCGCGGTCATCGCCGCAGGACGCGTCAGTCTTCCGCGCGGTAGGTGGTGTGGCAGGTCTTGCAGGCGGCGCCGACCAGGGTGGCCTGCTTGCGCACCGCCGCGACCTCTCCCTCTCGCGCCAAGGCGCTCAGCCGACCGGCCTGGGTCCTCAGATTGGCCGCGGCCTCGGCGAACCCGGCCGCATCGCTCCAGATCTCCGCCCGAGCCTCGGTCTTGGCCCCGGATTCCGGCCCGCTGCCCCTCGGGAACCAGCTCGGAAGCTGGGTGGCGTGCGTCTCCAGCCGGGTCGCGGCGGCGGCGACCTCAGCCCTGTTGAGCTTGCCCGCCCGCATCGCGTCATTCACCGCCTTGAAGGCGCCGCCCATCTGCTTGAAACCGGCCTGACGGGCGGCGACGGCCCGCTCAGCGGCGCTCTCTGCTGCGGCGGGCGGGACGCCAACCCCGAAGACGGCCGAGGTCAGGGCGAGCGCGGCGCAGAGGACGGCGGATCTGATCTTCATGGGGGCTCCGACCTTGAAAAGCGGGCGAGTGTTGCGACCAGCCCGCGCTGGCGTCAATTGGCTGGGGCGCCGGCGCTGCAGGCCTCCACCCCCACCTCGGGGCCAGCATCGGCCCGCGAACGGTGACCGGCGCCATCAGCCGGATCAGCCTCGCCTCCTTGGGTTCGCCATCCAGCCGGAAGTCGATCCGCTCACGGCCAAGATCAATCTCGCCCTCCCCGCGCCCGAGGACTGGCCCGGTGTCAAAGACGATCGCGTCGGCGCGGCGCCAAACAGGGTCGCCAGGTCATCCAGATCGAGGCGCTGCGAGCGCAGATCCGCCGTGAGGAGCCGCCGCGCGTCGGTAACTTCGACACGCAGGCTGCCAGACAGGTCGCTGTCGCCCAGCCGCCCCCCAGCTCGTCCAGCCGATAGATCTGGCCTTCGCGCATCAGCCGGCCAGACGGCCGATAGGCCCCCCCGCCGTCAGGTCCAGGGCGAAGCGCTCAAGGTCGAAGGGCTCAGGCAGGGCGCCTTTGACCGTCACCCGGGCGACCCCGGCGCAGATGTCGGCGTCGAAGGGATAGGGCTCGTCAGGGTCCACATTGATCAGCGGGCGTGGCGCCGCGGGTGCGCGCCTCTATCGCCCAATGGCGAAGGTTGGCGAGGCGGTGGGAAAGGTCGGTTCGGAACTGCGGCAAGCGGGGGCTCCAGGTGCGTCGGTCACAACGCGCGAAGCCCGGACTTGTCGCCCCTCAGTGCGAAACCCCCCGCGCCGCAAACGCTGCGCGCAGGGTGATCAAGATAATGCGGACATCGAAGGCCAGGCTCTGCCGGGCCGCATATTCAACGTCCAGCGCGACCTTGTCGGGGATGGGCAGGTCGTCGCGCCCATTGATCTGCGCCCAGCCGGTGACGCCCGGGCGCAGGCGGTGAACGCCGGCCTGTGTCCGCAG
>JAUXNL010000195.1 GCA_030684415.1 Moraxellaceae bacterium
AAGTGGCGATGAGGGCGGGGCGACGAGAGTTATTGCCGCGTCGTGCCAAGCGCAATGCCGGCGGCTGGTTTACAATCGCCGCGGTTCACGAAAGGACGGGCCCATGCACTTCTCCTCCGCGCACGAAGCCAGCCGCCTCCAGCTCAATCAGCAGAGCCGTCTGCGCCATTTTCTGACTACCGAAGGCCTGTCCCGTGAGTTGCTCACGGAAATCCTCGATACCGCCGAAAGCTTTATCGATCCGCAAACCGGCACCATCGGCAACCGTCCGCTGCTGGCCGGGCGCACGGTGATGAATCTCTTCTTCGAGCCCAGCACGCGCACGCGCACCACTTTCGAAGTGGCCGCCAAGCGTCTATCGGCCGACGTGCTCAACATCGACATCTCCAAATCGTCCACCAGCAAGGGCGAAACCCTGCGCGACATGCTGTGGAATCTGGAGGCGATGACGGCTGACATCTTTGTGGTGCGCCACGGTGATTCTGGCGCCGCGCATTTCATTGCCAGCCAGGTCACACCGGATGTCGCGGTCATCAATGCCGGCGACGGCCGTCATGCGCACCCGACGCAGGCCATGCTCGATATGCTCACCATCCGCCGCCATGCCGGCGCGTTCGAAAATCTATCTGTCGCGATCATTGGCGACATCCGCCACTCGCGCGTGGCGCGCTCGGAAATCCATGCGCTGCAAACGCTGGGCGCCAAGGAAATCCGCGTGATTGCGCCGCGCACCCTGCTGCCGAAAGATTTCAGCCTGCTCGGCGTAAAAGTGTTCGAGCGCATGGAAGAAGGGCTGGCAGATGTAGATGTAGCGATTGCCCTGCGCATCCAGAACGAGCGGATGGAATCGGCACTGTTGCCCTCGAGTGACGAGTTCTATGCGCTCTATGGTCTTACGCGCGAGAAAATGAAATACGCCAAACCGGGCGCCATCGTCATGCATCCGGGGCCGATCAACCGTGGCGTGGAAATCGAGTCGGAAATTGCCGACGGCGCACAGTCGGTCATTCTCAAGCAGGTGAATTACGGCATCGCCGTGCGCATGGCCGTGCTCGCGCTGGCCATGCAGGGTCAGCAGCCCGGCTGACGCCTTGCCCTATTCACCTTCTCCTTGGTCGGCTGATCGCTGACGGGGAGCTGATGGAGAGGGCCGGGGTAAGGGGCTGCGGTAGCCGAAGCAGCGCCCCGCTTTTTCTGCCTTCACCCCGAACGGTGAAGGCATGCATTCCAAGGAGCCACCATGGCTGTTCGCATCGACAATGTCCGCCTCATCAATCCTGCCGCCGGCCATGACGCCGTTGCCAGTGTCATTCTGGAAAACGGCCGTCTGATGATTGGTGGCGCGGGCGTGGCTGCCGCCGAAGTCATCGATGGCAGCGGTCTCTGGCTGACACCCGCATTTGTCGATTTATGCGCGCGTCTGCGCGAGCCCGGCCCGAAAGTGCATGGCGGCGCTGCCAGTGAAACACGTGCGGCGCGTGCCGGCGGCTTCTTGCATCTGGTTGTGCCACCCGATACGCAGCCAGTACTCGACTCCGGCGCACTGGTCACGCAATTGCGCGAGCGCAGCGACGAAGCCGGCTTTGCCATCGTGCATCCGGTGGGTGCCATGACCAAAGGCCTGGAGGGAAAAGCATTGTCGAATATGTCGCGGCTGGTGAAAGCCGGCTGCATCGGCGTCGGCAATGCGCGCGCCCCTTTCGCGAGTGCCGACACCGCGCTGCGCTGCCTTGAATATGCCGCCACGCTCGGACTCACCGTGTTCTTGTCGCCAGAAGAGCCCAGCCTTGCGCGCGGTTGTGCACACGATGGATTTACGGCGGCACGCCTTGGCTTGCCCGGTATTCCCGATGCCGCTGAAACCGTGGCGCTGGCCACGCAGTTGCTGCTGGTAGAGCAGACCGGTGTGACAGCGCATTTTGGCCAGCTCTCCTGCAAGGGCTCCGTGGAACTGATTCGCATCGCCAAGGAAAAAGGTCTGCCCGTGACGGCGGATGTGGCCATGCATCATTTGCATCTCACCGACATCGCTATCGACGGCTTCAACAGTTTTGCGCATGTGCGGCCGCCGCTGCGCCGCGAAGAAGATCGCGATGCGCTGCGCGCGGCGGTGAAGAGCGGCGTGATTGACGCCATCTGCTCCGATCACCAGCCGCTCGATGCCAGCGCCAAGCTGGCGCCGTTCCCGTCCACCGAGCCCGGCATCAGCGCCCTTGAAACCGTGTTGCCGCTTGGCCTGCAACTGGTGCGCGAGGGCGTGCTCAGCGCCGGCGAGCTGGTGCGTGCGCTCGCGCAACGCCCCGCCGATGTGCTCGGTCTCGACAAGGCGGTCGGCTGGCTGCTGATTGATCCGGAGGCGCGCTGGACCGTAACGGCAGAGACGCTGCTGTCTACCGGCAAGAACACGCCCTGGCAGGGTCAGGAAATGCAGGGTCGCGTGCGGCGCGTTTTCGCCTGAGCGGCGAGAGTGCATGCTCGTTCCGTGTGCTTGCAGCGAAACATCCTGTCCTTTTAAAACGACAAATAATTCCGCGCCGTCCTCCACAGCGTAGTCTTGCCTGCGTTAGGATTTGTGTTCGTTGTCCCGGTGCTGCCCGGTTGCCCAAACGCAAGACAATCCGGGCCGGACACCTCTCCAGAGGCGGCCTGCCGGGACAGCTTTCAGCGGGTGCTTGCAAGAATTTAAAGGATTAAATGCGACTCTTTTTTGCCCTCTGGCCATCCCCCGTTGAACAGCAGCAATGGCAACACGCCGTGGCGCCGTTGGTGCAGCCGTTTGGCGGGCTGCCGCAGCGTTCCGAAAACCTGCACCTGACACTGGCTTTTCTGGGCGAAGTGAGCGGTGATCGCATCAATCAATTGATTGCACTCGGCAATGATTTGCCGCGCGAACCCATTCGCCTGCGACTCGATCGCATCGAGTGCTGGAAGGCGGCCGGCATTGCCTGTCTGCGGCCGTCCGAAACTCCGCCGGCGCTGGAGCGGCTTGCTCGCCGTCTGCACGGGAGCCTGGAGGCCGATGGCTTCAAGACGGAGCCGCGCGGTTTCAAGCCGCATATCACCGTGGTGCGCCGCGTCGGCATGTCGTTGCCGGCGTTGCCGCTGTGGCCAGTGCCGGAATGGCAGGTGCAAAAAATTGCGTTGGTGCGTTCACGTCTGAGCGAGCTGGGCCCCCAGTACGACGTCATGCAGGAGTGGGCGCTGAGCCCCGTGCCCGTCATCCCGGCCTGAGCGATGGCTGCTGTCTGCTGTAACAATCTTTTCTGTTCCGACTCCAAGGGCTGTCGTGTCCCTGTTCGTGCCGGCGCTGATGGACTGCCGTGGCGTTGTCCTGTGGCTGGGCGCTCTGCATACTCGCCGCCACCAAGGGGGATGGCATGAGCGAAACCGAACTGTTGGCGCGACTGTGTCGCCGCGAACCGGCGGCATGTGCGGCATGGGTGCGTGAGCACCATGGCCGGCTTGTCGTCATCGCGCGCAGCATTGTCGGCGATGCGCAGGCAGAAGAGGTGGTTCAAGAGTCGTGGATTGCCGCCTTCCGTGCACTGCCGCAGTTCGAGGGCCGCTCGCAACTGAAAACCTGGCTCACGCGCATTGTCATCAACGCAGCGCGAGGTCGTCTGCGCGTGCAGAAGCGTCTGCCCATGGTCAGTCTCGACGAAGAGACCGACGACAACCTGCCCTTGTCTGAGCGCTTTCGCGCCGACGGACACTGGGCGACGCCGCTGGCCTCCTGGGTGGCGGAGTCGCCGGAAGACATGCTGTCGCGCGCGCAGCTCGCCGACTGCCTGCGCTACTACCTCGGCGAGTTGCCGCCGGCACAGCAGTCGGCCTTGCTGCTGCGCGACGAGTCGGGCCTGGGCTTTGCCGAGATTGCGGCGTCGTTGGGTACGACCGAGGGCAATGTGCGCGTGCTCATCCATCGCGCGCGATTGAAGCTGATGGCCGTCATGAACCGGTTCGAGGAGGAGGGCGAATGCTGATGTGCCGCGATGTCCTTGCCATGGGCTCGGACTACATTGACGACGCGCTGACGCCGCGCGAGCGCCGCTCGCTGCGGCTGCACCTGCTCATGTGCCGCCATTGCCGGCGCTACGTCCGCTCGCTGCGGCTGGTGGCCGCCACCGCCGGGCAACTACCCCTGCCGGCGCCGGAGGCACGGGTGCTGGAAATCCTGTCGGTCATCCCACCGACTGAGTGACAAACCTGTCACGGCTCCAGTCTGTGCACTTGCTATAGTTCGGAAATTCATTTTCTGGACGTCGCCTTGCATGGATCGTGATCTTTCCCTGCTGCGCTGGCCGATGCGCACCCTCCTGCTGATGCTGGCCTATGCCGTTACGGCGATGCTGGCCTATCTGATCGCCGATCCGGCGGTGTATGCCACGGCGGTATTCCCGCCGTCGGGCATTGCGCTGGCGGCGGTGCTGGTCTGGGGCTGGCGCAGCAGTGCCGGCATCTTTCTCGGCTCCCTCCTGCTCAACATGCTGCATGGCGGCGAATGGTGGCTCATCGAGTGGAGCCGACTGCCCTTGGCCATGGGCATTGCCGGCGGCGCCACCTTGCAGGCCCTGGTGGCGGGCCAGCTCTGCCGCCGCTATGCCGCCTTGCCCGCAGAGGGCGGTGGCCACGAATGGCATGAGCTGCGCCTGATTCTGCTTGGTGGCCCGGTGGCCTGTCTCATCTCAGCCAGCATTGCCAATACCTTGCTGGTGTTGAACGGTGCGCAGACGCCCGATGAAACACTGTTCAACTTCTGGACCTGGTGGGTGGGCGACAGCATCGGCGTGGTGATTTTTGCGCCGCTGACCTTGCTGGTCTTGCGGCCGAGCGCCTATGCGCAGGGCCGACGCTGGGCTTTGCTGGCCGCGCCAGTGCTGGTGTTGGCGGTGGTCTTGCTGGTGTTCTACCAGGTGACACGGCATGAGCAGGAGCGCATGGAGAGTGCGTTCCGCGACCAGGCCCGGGCAACCGCCGAGCGTCTGGCCTCGCGCGTCGATGTACATGCCGAGGTGCTGTATTCGCTGCGCCGCCTCTGGGAAAGCTCGGACCACGTTAACCCGAAAGAATTCGCGCGCTTTGTGTCGGGGATTGTCGAGCGTTATCCGGGCATCCGCCTGCTCGCGTGGGCACCGAAAGACGGCCAGCAATTGCCGGTGCGTTATGTTGCGCCAGCCGATGTGGCGCTCTCGCTCGCCGGACACGACATCAACGTGATGCCGGCATTGGTAGATGCATCAGCGCGCGCCACCGCGACAGGCCTGCTGGTGGCTACGGCGCCACCGCGTTCGGCCACGACGCGAACCCTCTGGGACGATGCGCTGGTGCTGCTCTTGCCGATATATCGCGTGCAGGCCGCGGACCTGAAGCCGGAGACAAGGGTCGGGCAGTTACAGGGGCAGGTGCTGGGGGTATTCGATCTGGCGGAAATGAGCATGGCCGCGACCCTGCCCTCGGATGACGGCGCCTTGCTGCTGCGTATTGATGAAGTGAGCAATGGCCAGTCGCGTCTGCTGTTTGCCGCCAGCGGTGCGGCCGAGTTGAATCCGCTGCAATGGCAGACCACTTTTCCGGTGGGCGGCCGCGAGTGGCGTGTCACGATTCTCAGCCCGGAAGGCTATCAGCCCAGTCATCGCTCATTGCAACCGTCCTTGGTGTTGGGCGCCGGCCTGCTGCTGGTCGGCTTGCTGCAGGCGCTGCTGCTGACCATGAGCCGCACCCATGCGCTGCAATTGCGCGCCGTGGCGGCGGAGCAGGCGGCGGCCACCAAGAGCAGCTTTCTCGCCACCATGAGTCATGAAATCCGGACGCCCATGAATGGCGTCATCGGCATGACGCAGTTGCTGTCGGATACGCGTCTCGATGCCGAGCAGCAGCATTTTGTCAGCACCATCCGTCAGTCTTGCGAAGCCTTGCTGCGCATCATCAACGACATTCTCGATCAGGCCAAAATCGAAGCTGGCAAACTGGAAGTGGAGTCAGTGGCTTTCCGTCTGCCCAGTCTGCTGGATGAGTGTGTGTCGTTGTTCATGCCGCTGTCTGCCGAAACGGGCGTGCGCTTGCGTGTAGAGGCGGCACCGGATTTACCCGAAGAAGTGATGGGCGATCCTGTGCGTATCCGGCAGATATTGATCAACCTGTTGTCGAACGCCTTCAAGTTCACGCGTGAAGGCGAAATCTTGCTGCGCGTGCGTGTGGCGGCGGTTGACGATGAAGCAACACTGGTGCAGTTCGACGTGCAGGACACCGGTATCGGTATTGACGAAGAACAGCGCGGACGATTGTTCGAGGCCTTCTCGCAGGGCGACTCCTCAGTGACACGAAAATACGGTGGCACCGGGCTGGGTCTGTCCATTTGCCGGCAACTGGTCGGGCTGATGCAGGGCCATATCGGCGTGGCCAGCGAGCCGGGTATCGGCTCTGTGTTCTGGTTCCGTCTGCCGTTGCGGCGCGCTGCCGTTGAGCCAACGCTACCACCGGGCTTCATGGCCTTGCCGATTGGCAACCTGCAACAACTGCGCGTGCTGGTGGCCGAAGACAATGCCGTCAACCAGCAGGTCATCACCGGTTTGTTGCGCAAGCACGGCATTACGCCGGTGCTGGTCGAAGATGGCGAACAGGCGCTGGCACGCATGACCAGCGGCGATGCTTTTGATCTGGTGCTCATGGATTGCGAAATGCCGAACATGGACGGCTATACCGCCACACAACGCATTCGCGAGTGGGAGCAGGCGGGAGGCTACGCTCCCGTGTTCATTTGCGGTGTGAGCGCGCATGTGATGACGGAGTTTCGCGAGCGTGCGCTCGAGTCCGGCATGAACGACTTCATTCCCAAGCCGCTGCGGCGAGCAGAGCTGTTGCGCGTGCTGATGCAGCAGGTGGGCACGCTGCGTTGATGACTGTTTCACTGAGTCTGCGCCTCAAAAGTAAAAAGACTCCTTCGGGGGTCTTTTTACTTTTGAGGGTGATAATTTTCGCAGTTTGATTGATGAAATGGCGTCTGATGCGGCTGATAGGATGCAGGTGCAGAATGAACAGAGAAATTAATCAGGCTCACATGATGGAAGAAGTTGTTTCCAACTCTTCGCGGTGTGCACTGGACATGTCTAGCGGCTGCCGTCGGGAGAGTGATCTGCCGTTGCTCAAGACGTGCGCTCACGAAATGCCGTGGTTGACAATGCTGGTGCGGAAGACGTGGAAGCAGACGCCGCAGGAACCAGCTGTCGTGCAAAGGTGCGCGCGGCTGATGCCCAGTCGAGCTGTAAGGCATGGTGGCGCACCGCTTGCCGGTCGAGTGTGAGCGCCGCCAGGCAGGCCTCGCGCAGGTCTTCACGCATGATGCCGGTGACACCGTCTTGCAGCACATCCAGCGGGCCTGTTACCGGAAAGGCGGCGACCGGTAGCCCGCAAGCCATGGCCTCCAGCATCACCAACCCGAAGGTATCCGTGCGGCTGGGAAAGACAAAGACATCGCCAGCCGCCATCCAACTGGCCAGCGCTTCACCGAACTGGTAACCGACAAAATGTGCGTCGGGAAAGCGTCGCTGCAAGTCGCTGCGGGCCGGGCCGTCGCCGATCACCAGTTTGCTGCCCGGTAAATCCAGCGCGAGAAATGCAGGCAGGTTTTTTTCCACCGCCAAGCGGCCGGTGTAGACCCACACCGGTCTTGGCAGCGTGCTGGCACGCGCCCGCTCCGGAGCAAAAAGCGCCGTGTCCACGCCACGGCCCCAGAGCGACAGATGCGTGAATCCCTGCGCCGCAAGGCGGTCGCGCATATGCGGTGTAGGCACCATTGTTGTGGAGGCGGGGCCGTGAAACCAGCGCAGCAATCCGTAAGTCCAGTGCTCTGGCACGGGCAGGCGGGCGCGCAGGTATTCCGGAAATTGAGTGTGGTACGAGGTTGTGAAGCGCCGTCCGCGGCGCAGGCACCATGCACGCGCGGCCATGCCTGTCGGGCCTTCGGTGGCGATATGAAGATGATCAGGATTGAAACGGTCCAGCAGGCGCGACAAGCGTCTACCCGGAAATAGTGGAAGTCGTATTTCCGGATACCCAGGAAGCGGAAACGTCAGAAAGCCGCTGGCGGGAGAAAAGACTTCAACTTCATGGCCGAAGTCACGCAATTGTTCGCTGGTGCGCGCAAGTGTGGTGACCACGCCGTTGACCTGGGGGCTCCACGCGTCAGTGCAGATGGCGATTCTCATGAGAGAACTCTCTGCCTCGGCTATGACGTATAGCTTGCAGTGCGGTTAAGTTTGCATGAACGGTGTATTGGAGAGTGGCGTGGCATATTGCCGCCCGCGCCCGGTCGGGCGTCATGCGCGGGTCATGCCGCTGTAACACAACTGCCTTGCGGGCCGGCTACGGTGCCTGCATGAACATGAAAATCCGCTTCAGTCCGCCCGCCACACTAATGCCATCACGCGCGCTGGCACGCTTTGACTTGCTTGAGCACAATCTTTGTGTCGCCTTCAATCGCACGTCACGACGGGTGGCCGTGCGCCGCTTTTTCGCGATGATCAGTCGATTGGGCGATGGGGTGTTCTGGTATGTGCTGATGGCGACGCTGGCCATGACGCAGGGCAGCAGCGGGCGTGTGGCGGCGCTGCAAATGGCACTGACGGCGCTGGCCGGTGTGGCGATTTACAAGCTGCTGAAAAACCGACTGGTGCGCGAACGGCCCTTCATTTCGTATGGTGATATCGAGTGCGGCACGCCGCCGCTGGATCGCTACAGTTTTCCGTCGGGGCACACCTTGCAAGCGGTGCTTTTCACCACGCTTGCACTGGCATGGTTTCCCGCACTGGCCGTTGTTCTGCTGCCGTTCACCTTGCTGGTGGCATTATCCCGCGTGATTCTGGGTCTGCACTATCCGACTGACGTGCTGGTTGGCGCGGGCATCGGCTGGGGGCTGGCCTCCATTGCGCTTTGGGTGCAGCCGGCGCTGTAATTCTTTTGCATCCTGACGCAGGCTTGCAAAAAATCCGGATGATATGACCCGCTGGAATATGAAAGCGACAAAAATCCCGGTGGGGATTGTGCTGTGCGGGCAATGATGTTGGTGTCTGCTCAACCAATAAGGTCGAAAGTTCCGATAAGCGTCTTCTCAATTTTGCACTGCATTTTTTCCTCGTATTCCTGTCGTGATATTTTCCTCTCCTCGTGCCATGGCCATGGGCTTGGTCGAGTTTGTCGTACAACGGCGGTAGTGTGGCTTTTTCAGCCCGCGACTCTGGCATCTGTGCGGAATCGCTCCACGCTGAATCAATCACGCAAGGGTGATTGATTCGCGATCCGGCCATACTTGGCCGGGAAAAAGCTTGCTGAAAAAGCCCGGAATCGGCGTTTTTCAGCAAGTTGTCAGTCTGAAGGGTTTCGATTTTTCATCCACGGGCATTCGACTGCGCTGAGCGAGTTTCTGTGAGTCTTCAGAGCGCTGGCATCTGTGGTGCGGATGCTGCCTGTGGCACTGGCGGCACAAACAGATCGCAATGTAGCTCCCGGCATGCGCTGTTCAATCCGTAGCGTCGTACAGCGACGGCAACCCCTGCTGGAACAATGGACTGTTCTTCTGGCCAGTAAAAGCGATCGCTCTGACGGCTGCGCCGCGTAAATAGACGGACCGTTCAGTCAGCGCTTCGCAGGTTGCTGCAAAAGCTGTTTTCAGCCCGCTGTTAGAGCCCGCCGGCCAATTGCACGGCTTGTACTGTCAATGCCTTGATGGTGCCACCGGCCTTAAGGTGCTTGCATCCCGCGTAGCGCTTGCGCGGCATCTGGAACTCATAACAACAACAGGGATGCATCATGCACACATCCATCACCAGTGGACCGGCGCTTGCCCGTTCCCGGCCATCGGCCTCATTTCTGCGTCGCCCCCTTCATGTGCTGGCTGTAGTGGCGCTTGCCGCTGTACTCGGTGGCTGTGAGTGGGAGAATTGGGCGAAGACTGAAAAAGTCCAGCCGGAATACCTCGCCCAGCCTGACAGCGCAAAACAACTGGTGGACTACATCAAGCGTGCAGGTGCCGAGCGCAAGCGCGTGCGCATGACCGGCTCCGGCCACTCGGCGTCCGATATCGCGATCACGAACGATGTGATGCTCACGCCAGAAAAACTCAACCGCACGCTGACGCTGGACCGTGCGCGCCTGAAAAATACAACCGAACCACGGCTGGTGCGCGTGCAAAGCGGTATCCGCATTGCGGACCTCAATAACCATCTCGGCCGCAACGGCATGGCGCTGTTCAACATGGGCGGTTACGACGGCCAGACCATCGCCGGCGTGATGATGACAGCCACACATGGCTCAGGCCTGGCCTACGGCCCGATTGCCGATCAGGTGGTGAGCCTGCAAATGGTGGTGGAAGGTGGCCGCATGGTGCAGATCGAGCCCACCAACGGCATTACCAGTCCGGCGAAATTCAACGGAAAACTTGAAGAAGACAGCAAGATTCCGGTGCAGCTCATCCAGAATGACGATGCCTTCAATGCGGCGCGTGTTTCCATCGGCTCCATGGGCGTGGTGTATTCCGTGACCTTGCGTGCCGATCAGAAATTCTGGCTGCGCGAAGTGCGCTACAAGACAAAATGGTCGGAACTGAAAAAGCCGGGCGGCCCTATCGAGCGTCTCATACAAGGCTTGCCGGTCTATGCCGACCGTCCTTCGCCCGCGCACTGGGAATTGCAGTACACCCCGTATGCAGATGCCAATGGCGACCATACCTTTCTGGTGACGGAGCGCCACCGTTCCTATTCGCCGCTGCCTGAACAGGCGGCCGCCGAACGTGGGCAGCCAGGCACAGACTTTGTGTCGGGCCTGATTACCGTCAT
Source organism: Moraxellaceae bacterium (assembly GCA_030684415.1). Taxonomy (GTDB): domain Bacteria; phylum Pseudomonadota; class Gammaproteobacteria; order Pseudomonadales; family Moraxellaceae; genus UBA2031. Next base: position 10,830 of record JAUXNL010000195.1, read on the forward strand.
CGAAAAGCCACTGGCATGGATTGTTGATACCTTTCCTTCGCTTGCAAAAACCATTCTTGAGCAAAGCCTGACCTCGCAGGAAGATGATAACTACACCAATGTCAGCTACCGCGTGTTCAATATCGGTGTGGTGAATTACACCGATGCCATTGCCGTGGAAGCGGCGTTCGACATCCAGCAGACTGTCGCTGCGATCGAGCGTTCTTTTGCGGTGGCGGACGCTCAGTTCGCCTTGGGCAACGTGCACTCCTCTCCGGTGGCCATCCGCTTCGTCAAACAGACCGACGCACTGATTGCGACGCAATACGGCCGTAACACCATGTTCATGGAAGTGATCGGCCTGCGTGACAGTCGTGGCATCCGCGCGTTGCTGGGAGCACATCAGCGCACATACTTGCAGGAGTTCGGTGCGCGCCCGCACTGGGGTCTGGATCTGAATCTGCTGACCAGCGAAGCGCAATTACGAGCGCTGTATCCGCGCTGGGATGTCTGGAAGGCACAATTCCGCACATTCAACGCCAATGGCACTTTCGATGGAAAAGTCACCGACCGCCTGGGGATTTCTGTGCGGCCACGCTGACGGCTTTGCTATCGGAGTCAGAGTGCAGCGATAAAAGTGTTCAGAAAGCGGCGAAGAAGTTTTGAATGGCGCTGTTTGAGGAGAGCATGCTATCGCTTGGATAGCCTTCATGACAGCTTGCTGAAAAATGCTTTTCAGCAAGCTGTTAATCAGCCAGCGATGGCTAGGTTGGGAATCAATCACGCAGTCGTGATTGATTCGGCCTGGAGCGAGTCCGGGCATGTGCCGGAATCGCGGACTGAAAAAGAAAAGGATGG
>JAUXNL010000201.1 GCA_030684415.1 Moraxellaceae bacterium
GCCAAGGCGGAGGTGTTTGATTACATCGAAGCCTATTACAATCCGACCCGTCTGCACTCGACTCTGGGCTATCTCAGCCCGATGGACTTTGAGGCCAGACATCTTGCTTAACGAAGTGTCCGGGAAATCGGGGGAAGATCACAAACACTTGCTTTGCGAGATCCACACCGACCGTTATAGACTCCATGGCGACTTCCCCCTCTCGTTTGATTGAATGTCGCACCTCAATCATGGCATCCAGATGCCGACGCGGCCCCGCCGCTTGAGAGGGAGAAGTCTTTTCTACTCGCTGCAGCCGACCCCGTCCCGGGGCTGCTGATTTCCAACGTTAGGCATTCTAGAGAAAAAATGAACCTCTACCATTACACAGACCAGCGCGGATTAATTGGAATTATTGGGAAAAAAGAGCTATGGGCCACTAAGATTCAGTATCTAAATGATGATAATGAATATCGACTAGCATTTAAAATTGCCGAGAAATATCTTTATGAAAAAATTAGATACGCAAAAACTGATAACATAAAATTCAGAATCCGAAGATTTATTGCTAACTTTGACTCAGTTGGAGATATGAATATATGCGTTTGCTCTCTTTCAGAAAATGGAGACCTGCTAAGTCAATGGCGAGGATACTCGACATCCTTGGGTGGCTACTCCATAGGCTTTAACAAAGAAACACTTATAAAAAATTTGGATTTTGCAGGCTTCTATTTAAGGCAATGCGTTTACCTAAAGAGTGAGCAGGAGGAAATCATTCACGCGGCAATTGATAAAGTCTTGGAAGAATACAAAGATTACATCGAGCCTCATCAAAAAAGAAATAGCGAGAATTGCGCCTCTGAAAGCTCAAGAGCATTTTGCAATGCCCTTTCGGAGATATCGCCAACAATAAAAGACCAAACCTTTTCTGAAGAGCGAGAGTGGAGGGTTATATCTAAAGGCGGAATACACTTTGACAAACTAGACTTTAGAGAAGGAAGGTCTATGCTAACTCCGTACTATAGGATTGCTTTGAATATAAATATAGAAGATCTTATTGCAGAAATAATTGTTGGCCACACACCAAATATTGGATTGGCAAAAAGCGCAACACAAGCCTTTATATACAAAGAATTTATGGGCATGAAAAGATATCCTTCATTAAAGGTCAGCTCAATTCCTTACAGGAAATGGTAAGCCTAACAAGCGGCTGTGATCGTCTGACCCCTTGTCTACACTCTCACGCCTGGCGTGAATGATGCTCTGCTACTGCTACTGTGCGTTCTTGTTCTAGAGGCGCAGCTGCGCTGCAACATCGGGTGTTTCAGCCAGGCATCCGGGTCGTAAGCTTCGCAGGGCTTTGTTTTTCCTCGACCTCTCAGTGCCTCCCCGGTCCCCAGTGGCGCATCGCAATCCTGGGCTGCTGGGCTCGTAGCAGACTGCTACGCTTCGAGGTGTTCCCCGTCTATGGCAAGGCGAGTCGGAGATTTCCATGGCAAAAGCTGCATCCCCCATCCGCCTTCATGAAAACCTGATGGCGCACGCAGCCGCCTCGGCGCAGGTGCAGCACCGCAGTACCGCTGCGCAGATCGAGTATTGGGCGGAGCTTGGGCGTCATGTGTCGGCCCGGTTATCCCCTGAGGAAGTGCTGGCGGTCTTCGCCGGGTTGATGAAGGTCCGTGTAGAACCTGTGGCGAGTCTGCCGGTGCCGACGGATACCGTGCTCGCGGCGCTGGAGCAGGACCGTGCCACGGGCGCACTGGTCTCGGCCGTCACAGGCAGTGCCGTGCGCTATCGGGCGTCGCTGCGCCATCCTGGTCTGCTGGATGAGTTGGGGCCAGAGGGCCGCGTGCGTGTGGGCCGCTTTCAGGGTGGGGTGTTTACGCCGGTCGAGGGCTGAGCATGCCGGCCTCCAGGCAGTTATTGCTGTCGGTCCTGCCAGATTGGGCGGCCGACATTCCGGCTGACGAGAGGCAGCAGAAATAAAAAGGGGATGCCAAGGCATCCCCTTTTTATTTCCAGAGCGCTTATTTCTTCAGTTTGACGAAGCGCGCGGGCTCTTTCGCACTGTCGGCCAGTGCATCCATCTGCTCGCCCATGGCGGCCGACAGCAGCTCCAGTCGCGCCGCGGGTGTCGGGTGCGTCTGGAACATCAGCGCCATGGCGCCATCTTCGGCGTTCACGGCATCCAGCGTTTGCAGGCTGCCCACCAGGCCAAACGGGTTGTAGCCAGCACGGGCGGCGATGACGACACCCATGCGGTCGGCTTCGAACTCGTCTTTCTTGTCGAGGCCGCGGGCAAACAGTTCGGTGCCGGCCGTGAAGGCGCGCAGGCTGTTCTTGGCGTCGCGGTTGTTCTTTTCTTCGGCTACGGCAGCGGCGATATCCATTTTCCATTCGCGGCCGAGTGCGGACTTGATGGCTTTGATCTGATGCCGTTGCAGCACATGAGCAATTTCGTGGGCGAGTACGCCAGCCAGCTCGGATTCGTTGCGCAGTTTTTCATACAGGCCGCGCGTGATCAGGATGGTGCCGCCGGGCATGGCAAAGGCGTTGACGTTGGGGGTGTCGATGATGCCGAAACGCCAGGGCAGCCCGGGGCGGTCGGTGTGCAGTGAAAGCCAGCGTCCTATATTGTTGACGTATTTCTGCGCGGCATCGTTGCGCAGCAGTGGTGCGGCGCCGAGCAGGTTGGCGGCAATGCCGTTGCCGATCTCGATTTCCTGCGGTTCGAGTACGTCGGCATTGGCCTCAACGATTTTCTTGCCGACATTGAGTGCTTTTTGCACATTGGGGTCGTTCAGCTTTTCCAGGGCTTCGCCAAAATTGAAGGCCTGCGCGGGAGCGATGAGCAGACTGCTGAGCAGGGCAGCCAGTACAAATGAGGGCTTCATCATTTTCTCCCCTTCTTTTTGGTGGGTTCCGGTTCGGGGGTGGGCAGGAACTCTAGCGTTTGGGCGGCGAGCTTGCCTTGCGTGGCGAACTGCCGTGCGCGCGTGTCGTCCACCATCAGTGGCTCGAGTTTGGCGGCCTCGGCGGGATTGGGTGTGGCAGCGGCGAGCTCTTCTGCGGACAGGCCTTTGACGCCGGTACTGACGGTGTTGCCACTGGAGCCGGTCTTGAATACGGAGGCAACGGCACCGATGCCGGCATCGCCGCGCTGGCCGGAGCCGGTACGCACATTGAGCACACGCACCCAGCCGCTTTTGCCGTCAGGTGTTTTTACGTTGGCCCAGGCCCCTTGGCGGGCGGTGATGTCGACGCTGCTTTGTGCCGGTAACTGGCTGACAACGGTGGCACTGGCGGCGGGTTTGGCGAGCAGGCTGCTGTCGCGCAGTAGCGTGCCGGGCTCCGCCAGCGCGAGCGGGCTGGCCAGCAGGCCGAGAAAAATGAAGTGGCGCATGTGCATCCTCCAAACGTCCATCAGGGGGTTGATCGTTCCGTCATTTTTGCGGTGACGTGTTGTGGTGTGAGTGCTGCGGCTCGAACAGCCCGACATCCTGCTCTCGGCCTTTTACCTGAAACAGGCCGTGATCGGTAAAGGTATAGCGCCCGCCAGCCAAGCATGCTGCTTTGGTGGCGTCGGACACCAGCACGCGTGCCACGCCCTTGGTGCAGCCTTCGATGCGGCTGGCGAGATTCACCGTGTCGCCGATGGCGGTGTAATCGAGCCGGTCGTCGCTGCCGAGAAAGCCGACCACGGCAGGCCCGGTGTGCACGCCGATGCCGATGTCGAAATCGCCCAGGCTGCTGTCGGTTTGCGCCAGTTCCCGCTTGAACGCATCGAGCGCCTTGGCCATGTCGAGGGCGGCGGCAACGGCGCGCTCGGCATGATCGGGCAGGTCGGCAGGAGCATTCCAGAAGGCCATGATGGCGTCGCCGATGAATTTGTCCAGCGTGCCGCCGTGGCGAAAGATGACCTCTACCTGCTGGCTGAAGTAACGGTTGAGCAACTCCACCACGGCTTCTGGCGTGCGCGTTTCCGACAGGGTGGTAAAGCCGCGGATATCCGAAAACAAGACGGTGATGTCGCGTGCTTCCGGTTTGCGGTCGCGCGAAAGCTCGCCGGTTTTGACCAGTTCGTCGACCACGCGCGGGTCGAGAAAACGGCGGAACAGGGTGACGGCCTGTTCGCGCTCGCGGCGTTCACGCCAGAAGGCTTCGAGCGTGAGCAGGCCGTAGCCCAGCCATGCCAGCGTGAGGGCGGCGCCCACGGGAATATAAAGTTGCTGATGCAGCGCGGCGTAACTGCCAGCGAGCAGCAGCGCTGTAGTGGCCAGCAACAACAGGCCGTTGCGTAGAGGGCTTTGACGGCGTGCAAAACCGAAGGTCAGTGCGGCCATGAGCAGTAGGGTGAGTGGCCAGCGTGCCGGCACATCGCGCAGCCAGTCATTGCCGCGCAGGTTGGCGATGGCCGTGGTGAGGATTTCGGCACCCGGTGTCAGCACATCCAGCGGCGTGGGGCGAAAATCATTCAGGCCGGGCGCAGTGGCGCCGACGATCACCAGGCTGTCTTTCAATGTGGGGGCGAGCACGGGAGTGGCGCTGGCGAGGTCGTTGAACAGATCGCTGTAGGCAATCGTGCGTGGCGGCTTGCCGTACCAATGCAGACGCACGAGCTTTTCTGCCGGTAAGGTGGCGCCGGAAAAGCGCGCCATGCTGGCGCTGAGGCTGGGCAGTTGCCAGCCGCCGCGCTCGTGATACAGGCGCGCATGGCGGCCGCGTTGGTCGCTGTCTTTTTCGAAATTGATGAGACCGCCCTGCCAGTTCTGCAGACTCAGTACCAGTGGCACCAGCAACGGCGCGGTGGCCAGTGCATCGGCCGTGGCGGTGCGCAAGGCGCCAAAGCTTGGCGGTAGTGCCTGCAGTGGCGCGCCCTTGCCATCGGCCAGCAAGAGTGACGGAAAGAAAAGGTGGTCGTGCTCCTGCGCAATGTCGCGCAGCACGGCGTCGCTGTCGGGGCGGAAGGCGTCGGCTTCGTTAAAAAGAATGTCGAAGCCGACGGCCTTGGGCGCAAAACGGGCGAGGCCGTCAATCAGCTCGCCGTGCACGGCGCGTGGCCAGGGCCAGGAGCCGGCAACGGCATTCATGTCTTCCAGACTTTTCTGGTCGATGGCGACGAGCACGATATCGGCAGGCGGTGTGCGCGTGGCTGCTTCGCGACTCAGCAACAGATCCCCCACCCGGTTGTCCAGCCGCTCAAGTGCGCCGCTGAACTGCAGCAGCAGCGTCAGCGCCAGCAAGACCAGCAGGGGAACGCGTAAAGGGCGTGGGGGCGGGTGCGAAGCGTGACGGGAAATCATGGCGTCCTTGTCGGTAAAGCGGCTAGCCGCGCGGCAAGCACGCGGGTCAGCTGGCGGCGAGCATGGCCTTGGCGTGCTTGCGGGTTTCGGCGGTGATGGTAATGCCGCCGGACATGCGCGCGATTTCTTCTATGCGTTCTTCGTGACCGAGTTCACGCACGCGGCTCGTGGTGTTGCCGTCTTCGATGGCTTTTTCCACGCGCAGGTGCTGATGCCCGAGGGCGGCCACCTGCGGCTGATGCGTGATTGAAAACACCTGCGCGTAGTCGCCCAGCTCGCGCAGCAGGCGGCCGACGACTTCGGCAATCCCGCCACCGATGCCTACGTCCACTTCGTCGAAGACCATGGCGGGCACGGGAGAGTGCTTGGCATTCACTACCTGGATGGCGAGTGATACGCGCGAAAGCTCGCCGCCGGACGCCACTTTCGCGAGCGCTTTCAGCGGCTGGCCGGGGTTGGCGCTGATCAGGAACTCCACCTCGTCAAAACCGTGGGCGGCGGGTTTTTCCAGTGCTGTGAAGGCGACTTCAAAACGCGAATGCGTCATGCCCAGCAGGTGCAAACGCTCCAGCACGCCGGCGGCAAATTGCGTGGCCGCCGCCTGGCGCGCGGCCCGCAACGAGGTGGCTGCCACGCGATAGCGTTGTTCCAGTGTGGCGGCTTCACGGGCGAGACTGTCGAGGTCTTGTGCGCGCTGCAATTGTGCCAGCTCGTCAGCCAGCGCGGCCTGAACATCGGGCAAGCCGGTGGCAGCGACGCGGTGTTTGCGCGCGAGCTGATGCACGGCGGCGAGACGGTCTTCGAGTTCGGCAAGACGTGCCGGGTCGGCGTCGAGACTGTCGAGGTAGTGGCGCAGTGAGCTGGCGCCTTCGCGGATATTGATGAGGGCGCTGTCGAGCAGCTCGGCCACTTCGTTCAGGCGCGGGTGCCGGCCGCGTTCGCCGTCGAGCGCCTTCAGCGCTTGCTGTACGCAGCGCGCGGCGTTGTCGCCATCGTTTTCGCTGAGGCGGTCGAGCGTGAGCGTGCCGCTTTGCAGCAGGCTGCCGAGATTGGCGAGGGCGTCATGGTCACGCTCAAGGCGTTCGTAGTCACCGGCTTTCAGGCCGAGCTTTTCCAGCTCGTCGAGCTGATGACGGATCAGCTCGGTGCGCTCGCGTTGGGCATCGCCGGCGCGGGTGAGCGTGGCGAGTTCGCGTGCGGCTTGCTGCCACTG
>JAUXNL010000221.1 GCA_030684415.1 Moraxellaceae bacterium
CAAGCTGGCTCCCGGCCAAGGATGGCCGGGCCGCGAATCCATCACGTTTGCGTGAGGAACTCAGCGTGGAGCGATTCCGGACAAGTGCCGGAATCGCGGGATGCAAAAGCCCGGTCAGCAAACTGTTAGTTGTGTGCATGACGCAGGCAGGTTGGCGTCAGCCACAGATGGCAGGTCGCGGTGCAGAGACTGGACTCCCCCTCTGCCCCCTGAGCTCAGGCCCGGTGCTGCTCGCTGCCGTCAGCTGGCGCCATCAGGTAAACTGCGCGCTTTCCCGCCATGCAGCCCGCCATGACCGATCTTCTTCGCATCGCCACCCGTAAGTCGCCGCTCGCTCTCTGGCAGGCCGAACATGTCCGCACTGAACTCCTGCGGCTTCATCCCGGCCTTGCCGTCGAGCTGGTTACTTTCACCACGCAGGGCGACAAGATTCTCGACACCCCGCTCGCCAAAATCGGCGGCAAGGGCCTGTTCGTGAAAGAGCTGGAGGTGGCGCTGCTGGACGGCCGCGCCGACATCGCCGTGCACTCGATGAAAGACGTGCCCATGGCATTTCCGGAGGGTCTGGGCCTGGTGGCCATCGGCGAGCGTGAAAATCCCTGCGACGCCTTCGTCTCCAACCGCTTTGCCAGCATCGAGACACTGCCCGAAGGGGCGATTGTCGGCACCTCCAGCCTGCGCCGGCAGTGCCAACTGCGGCATTTGCGCCCCGACCTCGTCATCCGCGATCTGCGTGGCAACGTGAACACCCGCCTCGCCAAGCTCGACGCGGGTGACTACGACGCCCTGATTCTCGCCAGTGCCGGTTTACGCCGGCTCGGCTTCCACGACCGTATCCGCGCCGACATCACGCCCGAGGTGTCGCTGCCCGCGGTAGGGCAAGGTGCGCTCGGCATCGAGGCACGCCAGGGTGACAGCCGCACGGCGGCACTCGTGGCGCCGCTCAATCACGCTATCAGCGCCGCGCGTGTGAGCGCGGAACGCGCCATGAACCGGCGCTTGCAAGGCGGCTGCCAGGTACCGATTGCCGGCTATGCCGAATGGCAGGACGGTGAGCTGTATCTGCGTGCGCTGGTCGGCAGCGTAGACGGGCGCGAAATCCTGCGCGATGAAATCCGCGGCGCCGCTGCCGATGCCGAAGCGCTCGGGACAGCGCTGGGTGAGCGCCTGCTGGCGGCCGGTGCCGACCGCATCCTGAACGCCGTCTACGCCTCGTAAGCGCTAGCCTTGGCAATCATCTATGCCCTCGCCGCCGGCGCTGTCGCCGCTTCGATGCCGGTGCACCCCTACATGAGTGCCGACACATGACCTCACTGAGTGGCTTGCACATCCTGAACACGCGGCCCGCCCACCAGTCGGGCGACCTCAGTGCCGCGCTGCGGGCGGCCGGCGCGACGGTCAGCGAGCTGCCACTGATTGCCATCACCCCGCTCGCGTTGCCGGCCGACGCCGAACGCCTGCTGCTCGACCTCGACCGCTTCAACGGCGTGTTTTTTGTCAGTGCCAATGCGGCCCGGCTGGCCCTGGATGCCGTCGCCGGCTTCTGGCCACAGTGGCCGTATCGCCTGCCCGCCTATGCCGTTGGCCAGCGCACAGCGGTAGCGCTGGAAGACGCCGGACTCACCGTCATCACCCCGGAACAGGCCGACAGCGAAGGCCTGCTGGCCCTGCCCGAACTGGCAGAAGTGAGTGGCCAGCGTTTTCTGCTGCTGCGCGGCGAGAGCGGGCGCGAGCTATTGGCTGACACGCTGCGGGCACGCGGTGCGCAGGTGGAGATCATCGGGCTGTACCGCCGCGACCTGCCCGCCGACGCCTGCCAGCAATGGCAAGCGCTGACACCCAGCACGCCCGATGTGATCGTGCTGACCAGCCCGGATGCCCTGCGCCACTGGCAGCAGGTTGCCGGACCTGATGCTATCGCCCCGCACTGGCTGGTGGTGAGTCCGCGCCTGCAGGCACTGGCCGCCGACGCCGGCGCCCGCGCCACTGTCGCCGCTGGAGCAGACACCGCCAGCCTGCTGCAAGCTCTGGCATCGCTGCCGCGCTGAAGGTGGTTGTTCGCACCCGGCTTTTCACCGCCGGCGGTTAACTCCCTCCATTTTTGGCAACCTGTCCTGTTTCAAAAGCTCCCTCTCGTTTCGCTGCTTGCTGAAAAATGCTTTTCAGCAAGCAGCGAACCGGTCAAGGGTGGCCGGGTCGCGAATCAAGCACGCTTGAGTGATTGACTCAGCGTGGAGCCTTTAAAGCCGGGCTACTTTTTAAAAGCAGGTTGGCTTTACCACCGCTGGGGAGCCGCCGTAGCGGCGCAATAGCTCCGTTCGCCCCAAGTCCTTCGGCAGGCGCGAGGCGTACAGGGCTGTGCTGCCCCACGCAGGCTTTACGCTTCATCATTTGCAGGCTGCCACGTTTACCGCCGACCGTTTTGCACCGCGCCGCTTTCAGGGATTGCTGTTTTCCGCTTCTGTTGTTTGCGCCGCGTGCCGTTTTCGCAACAGCGGCACCGGAAACGGATGGTCATTTCCTTCAATAGTCTTTATTTTTGGCAGCCAGTGACCGTCAAGGAATGTTCATGAGTCCGAGCGATACCCGCGTGCCGCTGGTCAGTGGCCCGTTGCCCAAACCTCCCCGCCGTCCGGCCATTCTGGCCACCGTGCTCGCCCTTGGCGCGCTGGGCCTTGGTGGCTGGCTGTGGAAAACCGCCGACGATGCCGCCGGCCGTGAACAGCAGGCCCTGCAACGCCTGACCACCATCGAAACCCGCAGCGCAGACTTGCAGCGCCAGCAGCAACGGCTGCTCGACGACCTCACCCTGCGCGGACGCCAGCTCGATGATGTCGGTGCCCGTCTCGCCAAATGGGACGACACCCTCAATGCCGACCAGCGCCGCGCCTGGCTGCTGTCGGAAGCCGACCACTACCTGCGCCTGGCGGAGCAACACCTGCTGCTGACGCGCGACATTACCGGTGCGCGCGCCCTTCTCGATGTGGCCGACCGCCTGCTGGCGGCGCATGGCGACAATCGCCTGCTGCCGCTGCGCGAAGCGCTGTCGCGCGACCGCCTGGCGCTGGTCGCCGCTGCCACCGTGGATGTGCCCGGCACCTATCTGCGCCTTGGTGCGCTGGATGAACGCGTCGGCCGCCTGCAGTTGCCAGTGCTGGCCGGCGACCGTGCGCAAGCCCGGGGCCAGGTAGACGCGCCGCCGGCGGCCACCACCGAAGGCAGCGCAGCACCCACGCTCTGGCAGGCAGGCTGGGCCCGCCTGCGCGCGCTGATCACCGTGCGCCATTACAACGAACCCGTGCGCCCCTTGCTCTCCGACAGCGAGCGCCAGATGGTGCGCGAAGCCCTGCGCCTCGATCTGGCCCAGGCGCAACTGGCCCTGCTGCGCGGCGAGCCAGTGATTTACCGCCAGAGCCTGACCACCGCCGGCACGCGTTTGTCGCAGTATTTCTCGCTACTGCCCAAGGCAGAATTCGACGGCTTGCAGGCCGAGCTGACCGGTCTGGCCGGCATCGACATCCGCCCTGCCATGCCAACGCTGACCGCCATTGCCAGCCTTGATCGCCTGCTGGGCTCGCCCTCTGCCGGGGCCCTGCAATGAAGCGGAGCCTGTTTATCGTTCTCACCCTGCTCGGGCTGGGCGCCGCACTCGGCCTGCTCGCGCTGCGCGACCCCGGCTATGTGCTGCTGAGCTGGCGCCTGACCTCGGTTGAAATGAGCCTGTGGCTCGCCGCCCTGCTCTGGCTGCTCAGCATCGCCGCTACCGTCATCGCGCTGGATTTGCTGCTGCGCCTGCTCGGGCTCTCGGACTGGTGGCGCCAGTTCATGAGCGCACGCCGTCATCGCCGCAGCCAGCACGCTTTCGAAGAAGGCACCGTGCAACTGGAGCGTGGCGAATGGAAACGCGCCGAGCGCCTGCTGCTGATCGCTGCTCGCCTCTCGGCACGGCCACTGCCGGTCTGGCTCGCCGCCGCCCGTGCGGCAGCGCGCGGCCAGGCCTGGGATCGCGCCGAGCAATATCTCGTGCTGGCCGAAGAAAATGGCAACCGCCTTGCGGTCGGCCTCGCGCGTGCCCGACTGCTGCTGGCCGCCGGCCGCTGGGAGCAGGCCGCCGTGCATCTGGCCCAGTTGCAGGCGCGCCATGGCAACGATGCCAGCGTCCTGCGCCTTCGCGTCGAGGCTCTGACCCGCTTGCAGCGCTGGGGCGATCTGGCGGATGTGCTACCGACCCTGCAAAGCCGCGGCATTGTCGACGACCCCAACTTTGCCGTGCTGGAAAAGCGCGCCAATCGCGAAGTCCTGACCTGGTTAGGGCAAACGGCCGGCCGCGCCGACCGCAGCTATGTCAGCCGCCGCCTGCGCGATTACTGGGCGGCCTTGCCACGTCGCCTGCGCAACGATGATGAGCTGGTCGCCGCCTATGCCACCGAGCTGACCCGCGCCGGCGCCGACGATGACGCCGAAGCCCTGCTCGCCGAAGCGCTCGACCAGCACTGGAGCAACGCCGGCATCGACGCCTATGGCCGCGCCCGCAGCACCCGCCCGGAACAGGCACTGGCCCGCGCCGAAACCTGGAAACAGGCGCATCCCAGCAACCCCGCCCTCATGCTGGCCCTAGGCCGGCTTTGCCTGCAAAACCACCGCTGGCTCGATGCCCGCCACTACTTCGAGGCCGCATTGGCGCTGCGCAAATCGCCCGAGGCCTATGCTGAGCTGATCCGCCTGCTCACCCAGTTGGACGACCGCGAGGCCGGGCGCTATGTGGTCGAAAGCCTCGGCCAGATCAACGCGCGCTTGCCCGACCTTCCGCTCCCCTGAACACCGTCTCTTCCGCCGACCTGTGGTCGGCCGGGGAGACGGCAGGCCCGGAAATTCTTTTTCCGGCGACTACACTTTGCGTCGCCAGCGCCTGACGCCCGGCCATGACAACAATAAGAAAAATGCCAAGGAGGCTGCCATGAGCGAGTCCGCTCGTCCCCACGCCATTGAGGTAGAACCCGGAAAAACCTACTGGTGGTGCCGCTGCGGCCGCAGCCAGTCACAACCCTTCTGCGATGGCTCCCACAAGGGCACCGACATCACTCCCGTCAAGTACGACGCCACCGCCACCCGCATCGTCTGGTTTTGTGGCTGCAAACAAAGCAGCACTGCGCCCCTATGCGATGGCACGCACAAATCCCTCTGAGCGGAATCGGCCGCTTTTTTCTTGCGTAATCAGCGGCTTTAGCCTTGACGCTCCCGGAGGCCGCGGGTTTAATACGCGCCTCTTACGGCCCGGTAGCTCAGTTGGTAGAGCAGCG
>JAUXNL010000223.1 GCA_030684415.1 Moraxellaceae bacterium
AAAGCTGCCCGAACCTCCACCAGCGCCGACACCTGAACCGGTTCAGCCGCAACCGGAAGTCGTGAAACCAAAAATTGTACCGAAAATAAAACCAGAACCTAAACCAATAGTTAAACCTCTGCCAACACCGGTGGTTGAACAAAGCGAACCTGTGACAGAACCGCCGCCGTCACAGCCTACAGAAGTGATCGCCGTAGCGCCTACCCCCAACACTGCACCGCCGGTACAAACGGTAGCCGTACCTACCCCTATCAAGCAGGAACCGCCACCAGTCACTAATCAGGTTGATTATGATGATGCTCGCAGCAGATACGGCAATTCATTATGGGGCGCAATCAGCAAGTATAAAAAATACCCAAAGATTGCTGCTATGCGGAACTGGCAAGGCGAAGCAGTAGTGGAGCTTGAACTGGATGGCAATGGAAAATTGAAGTCTAAAAAAATTATCCAATCCAGCGGCCATGAGGTGCTGGATAAACAGGCGCTGGAAATGGTTGAAAAAGCATTACCGTTCCCGGCACCGCCAGAGGCACTTCGCGGCAATAACTTTACCATTACTGTACCCGTTCCATTTAAACTCGAATAATTGCTATATTTCAAGTTTCGCGACCCATCACTGTTGTGACCAAGAAAAAGACCTCTCTTAAAAACCTGCTACTCATTCATGAGCTGGCGTTTATTTTACTGTTGTCCCTAGTGGCGATCATTGGTGCAATCGGCATCCATCTACAGGAAAAATCCAGTCAGGAATCAAACCGCATCAGCTTGATCGTTCAAGAAGTGCAGCAGACACGCGGCGATCTCTATCGCCAGGAGTCGTTCGCCGAGTTTCGCGCCCAGCTGCTCCACTACGAGCCCGTCGACGCAGCGGCCCTGCGGCAGGCTTATTTCGCCGCGCCTGAGCCCCAGGAGCTGATCTATGAGGAGATCGAGGCGATCTGGTCGCGCATCGATCAGGCTGACGACTGGAGCGCCTTCGAGGCCAAGCTGGCGGCGATCGAAACCGCCCGGCTAGCCTATGGCCTGAGCGACGACTAAGGCCGGCGCGGGGCGTCCGATGCGGGCGCCTTTGAGGGCCTCGCAGACCATTGGGCCAGGGCGACGCCGGCCAGGGTGATGGCGCCGCCGAGCGCCTGGACTGGCCCCAGGGCCTCTGCAAACAGCAGCCAGCCGGCGGCTGCGGCCACCACCGGCTGGATCAGCACCACCACTGAGGCGGTGGCGGCCGGCAGGCGGCCCAACGCCCAGGCGATGGCGCCCAGGCCGGCTACATGCAGCACGCCGAGGCCTGCGCAGGCCGCCCAGCCTCCCGCGCTGGCCGGCAATATGGTCTCGCCGAGCTGAAGGGCGGCGATCAGCAGCAGGGGCGAGCCGGTCTGGCTCGACCAGAACATGATCTTGAGCGCCGCCTCGGTCCGCCGCGCC
>JAUXNL010000229.1 GCA_030684415.1 Moraxellaceae bacterium
CCGCGGCGTGCCGTGGCAATGGCATCCGGGTTCAGGTCCGTGGCGAAAATTTGCAACGTGTAATCGTGGTGTAGTGACAGTCGCTCCACTACCTCGTTGAATAGGATGGCCAATGAATAGGCTTCCTCTCCGGTTGAGCAACCAACAACCCAAGCGCGCAGCTTTTGCTCGGCGGTCTGCCGCGCCAGCAGTTCCGGCAAAGTGAAATCCGCCAATTGCTGCCAGACTGCAGTGTCACGAAAGAAGCTGGTCACACCGATCAGCAACTCCTTGAACAGCAAGTCAATCTCTTGCGTATTCTGTTGCATCAATTCTGCGTACAGCGCCAGCGTGGTGATCCCATGGATGGCCATGCGCCGCTCAATGCGGCGATGCAGAGTGCTGGGTTTGTACACGGAAAAGTCGTGCCGGGTTCGCTGCCGCAATAGTCTGAAGATGCTTTGCAGTGGATTTACCGGCAAAACCGGGGGTTCCGAGGATGTTTGAACCACTTCTTCGGCAGCGGTGCCCGGCTCCTGCAGCTTGGGTGCCTGGGCAGTATAGGCCAGAATGCGCGCTGGTAACTCGGCTGGTGGTGCGATAATGTCGACGCACTCCGCGGCGATGGCACTCCTGGGCATCGAATCGAACTGTGCCGAATCGGGCTGTTGCACAACGGTTAGACCACCCAATGCTCGGATCGCCTGCAAACACAGCGTGCCGTCCGATCCCATTCCGGACAGAATCACCGCGATCGCACGGTCACCCTGGTCGCGGGCCAGGGAAGAAAACAAAACGTTGATTGGCAACCGCAAACCACGCGGCTCGGTGGGTTTTTCCAGATTCAACACACCGTCAACCACGCTGAGCTCCGTGTTCGGTGGGATCACATACACGCAATCCGGCTCGACGCGCATCCTATTTTCAGCCTCTCGTACCGGCAGCTTGGTGACGCGCTGAAGTAACTCAGCCAACAAAGCTTTTTGCGTAGGATCAAGATGCTGCACCACGATGTAGGCCAGGCCACTCTCCGGCGGCACCTGCTCCATAAATTGTTCCAGTGCCGCAAGACCTCCGGCCGAAGCGCCGATGCCGACGATGCGCGTTTTAGCCGGTGGATTCGCGGGTTGATTGATGCCAGGCAGAGAGACCATACGGCAGCTTTCAGATCGCCAGCCGTTCCGGCAGCAGACGTTGTGACTCGCGCTTCACCACGGCATAGCACTCACACACTCTGGCTTCAACGCCGGGACGATCGAGCACCGTGATATGTCCGCGCCGATAAGCGATCAATCCCAGCTTTTGCAGGGCGCCGGCGGCCTCGGTAATGCCTTCTCTTCGCACGCCCAGCATACCGGCGATGACTTCCTGCGTGATTACCAACTCGTTACCCGGCAGGCGATCCAGACT
>JAUXNL010000232.1 GCA_030684415.1 Moraxellaceae bacterium
TGTTGGCGCAAACTTTCAGTGCGGGCCGCATAAAGCGGATTCATGGCGGCACGGGCATGTGCCTCCATGCTGGCGCACAAGGCTTCGGCGCGCTCATGCTGCCGCTCAGCCTGGCGCCCGGTTTCATGCAGCGCATCCAGCCGTGTCTTCACGATCCGGTAAACTGCCTTGTCTTTCTGGCGGGCATGCGCGGCAAGCTCTTCCAGCATTTTTGGGGTGGTGATGCGTTCGGCGGCGGCTTGGCGCACCGACGCTGCGGATGCTTGCTGGGCGGTTTCCAGCAAGCACAACTCATCCTGTAAATGACTCACAGCGGCGAGGCGCACCTCGATGGGTTCCGCTTCACGGATGAGATAGAGCAGGGTTGGCGTGTTGCCCAGACGGGCCAGCAATGCGCACCGGGTGGCCACATCCGGACAGTGCGGGCCTTTACCGGCGAGCAATTCCTGCAAACGCTGGGTGGCCGCGTCGCGTACGCCTGCATCCAGATCGCGCTTCTGGATTTGCGTCACCGTGTCGAGATCGTGCAGCCGGGCGACGGCTTCACGCCGCACCGACGGTTCGCTGTCGCTGCGGGCCAGTTGCGTGAGGATGAAGCCGTCTGTGTCGAGCTCAGGCCTGAGGGCGGCAATCGCCTCGATCCGCTTTTGTGCTTTCGGGCTCTGCCACTTCGGGGTGCTGCGGAACAGCTTGCTCAGCATGATGGTTTTCCGGATGACAGCAAGGAGGAGATCAAGGCATCTTTTTCTTCCCAGAGACTGGCCACCCAGCGCTGGAAAGACGTACGGAAGGCCTCGTCGTTTTCGTAATCGGCGCTAAAGGCTTCGGGGGGAATGTCGCGACGTTGCACACGGACGCGGACATGACGTACACGACCGGAGCAAAAATCCATGAACGACGGAATGCCATCAGGATAAGCGATGGTCGTGTCGAGCAGGCAGTGCATCTGGTCACCCAGTGCCGACAGCGTGAAGGCCATGCCACCGGCTTTGGGCTTGAGCAGATAGCGATACGGTGACTGCTGCTGCGCATGCTTGACCGGCGTGAACCGTGTGCCTTCCAGAAAATTCATGACGGACACGGGCGTGTAGCGGAATTTTTCACAGGAACGGCGGGTGGTGACGATATCCCGGCCCTTCAGCTCTGGACGTTTTTCCAGTACTTCCCGCGAGTAGCGCTTCATGAAGGGGAAGTCCAGTGCATACATGCCGGCGCCCAGAAAAGGAATCCAGATCAGCTCTTGCTTGAGGAAATATTTCAGGAACGGCGTGCGCCCATTGAACACATAAAAGAGAACGATGATGTCGACCCAGCTCTGGTGATTAGCAATGACGAAATACCATTTGTCACGCCGCAGCCCATCAGGCAACTCGATATCCCATTCGATACGTGGCAGCAGTCGGTAATAAACATGGTTGTTCAGGTGTGCCCAGGTTGTTGCCAGCGTGACCAGAAAGGCGGTGATGCCAGCGCGCAACGCATGTGTGGGCATGAGAAAGCGCAGCGGCATCAGCACGGTGATAAGCGATGCAAAAAAAATGGTATTGGCCACCACAACTGGCAAAAACAACAGCGCAATCAGCGCGGCTGGCAAAAATCCAAGCATGTATCACTCCGTTGCAGCAACCAGGAAGTCCCCGGTCAAAAGGCAGGTCTATGGTTTGTCCGTTATGCCGTTGGTTGTGCTGCCAGTGCTAACGGCATCTGTTCAAGCGGCGCCACTTTGCAGCGGTACAAACCCGGCCGGCACCTGACCGCTGGCTGAAAAGCATTTTTCAGCCAGCGGTTAACGATGCAGGCCCTGTCGGTATTCGCCGGGCGTTATCCCGGTCCATTTTTTGAAAGCACGGTGAAACGTAGAGGGCTCGGAGAAGCCCATGAGTTCAGCAATTTCGGTAATGCTCAGTATCGGGCGGCTCAGGTAGTAAATGGCTGCATCGCGGCGTACCTGATCCTTGATGCCCTGGAACGAACTGCCTTCGTCTTTCAGGCGCCGGCGCAGGGTTTGTGGTGCCAATGCGAGCATTGCCGCCACGTCTTCAAATTCGGGGAATTCGCGGGTGAAGTCTTTGCCGAGCAGTGCGCGCACCTGGCCCGTGAGCTGCTGTGACGTGGTCGGCGGCACAAAAAGATTGGCAGGTGTGCGCAGGAATGTCCGCAAGCTGGCCGGGTTTTGCATCAAGGGGTAATTCAGGTAGCGCGCGCTGAAAATCAGGCTATTGCGCTGCTGGTTAAAGCGTAGTGGGCAATGGAACAGGCGATGGTAGTGCTCGACATGCGCCGGCGCCGGGTAAGCAAAATGTGCTTCGATGAGCGGAATGCGCTGATCCACCAGCCAGCTCGACAGGCGATGTGCCACTGTCAGCATGGCCTCAGTAGTGACATGCAACGGGTCTTGCGCCGGATGGTCCCAGTGCATGGAAATTTCGGCACGCTCGCCGCTCTGGCGCAGCCGGAAACGGATGTCAACCAATTGGCGGTTGTAAAAAACAATGCCACGCAAAATGGCTTTTTTGAGTGTCGGCAGATGAATCAGCGCCTGGCAGAGCAGGGCGAAATTGCCATATGCCGAGCGTCGTCGCCCCCCCGCAATGAGGAATTCGTCTCCGGTGTGCTGCATCAGCGCGAGCATGATGCTGACAAACTGCATGTCGGTCAGACAGGCATCGGGATTCTCCAGTATGGCGGGGTCGATGCCCGCGCGCGCGAACTCGTTCTCGATGAACTTGGCCGGCGCCTGTGCATGGTGCAGTGCCTCGCGCAGATAATGACTGGAGATATACGGGGAGGACATCAAAAATTCCTGTCAGGCCAAGCACTTGCCGGAAGTGGCGGGAATGGTAGCCGTAGGCCGGGAAGGCTTGCAACGGGCGCATGATGCCCTGTTTTGGCAGGGACCGGTGGATGGAAAAAGCAGGCTCTGTCCGCTGTGCCGGATTGACGTTCTGCGGTATCGCTCTTGTGTCGAGTGTGTCGTCGCGCCTATTTTGGTCAGCCCTTGCCCCTCGAAGGGAGATGGCTTTTCAGCCCGCGACTCCGGCACATGTCCGGAATCGCTCCACGCTGAATCAATCACTTAGGTGTGATTGATTCGCAAGCCGGCCATCCCTGGCCGGTCAGGCCATGAGCGAAAGCGTCAATCCTTTTGAGGCCTTGTGTCATTGGCCGCGACGATGTCGCGGGTATGCTCACGACCTTCTAGTCATTAGCTGTGGAGTCTGCCATGTCCGGTCCCTTGTCCTCGCTCAGGGTTCTCGATTTTTCCGGTCTTTTGCCTGGCCCCTTCGGCACCATGCTGTTGGCCGACATGGGCGCTGACGTGCTGCGGGTGGAGTCGCCGTCGCGCCCTGACATGGTCCGTATGTTGCCGCCACATGATGCCGGCGTGTCGGCGTCGCATGCATTTCTTAACCGCAGCAAGCGTGGCATTGCTGTCGACCTCAAGAAGCCGGAAGGCGTCGAGCTGATCAAGAAGCTGGTGGCCGACTACGACATCGTGGTCGAGCAGTTCCGCCCGGGCGTGATGGATCGTCTGGGTGTGGGCTACGAGGCCCTGAAGGCGATTAACCCCAAACTGATTTATTGCGCCATTACGGGTTATGGCCAGACCGGGCCGTACAAGGATCGCGCTGGCCACGACATGAATTACCTCGCGATTGCCGGCGTGCTCGGCTACAACGGCCGCAAGGCCACCGGCCCGGTGCCGGTGTCGGTGCAGATTGCCGACGTGGCGGGCGGCTCCTGCCACGCGGTAATGGGCATTCTGGCGGCCGTCATCCATCGTGCGCAGACCGGCGAAGGCCAGTTTGTCGACATCTCCATGACCGATGCCGCCTTCACCCTGCACGCGTTGACCGCGCCGCCCGCACTGGTGGCCAATATCCAGCCTGACCGCGAGAACACCCAGCTCAATGGGGGCTCGTTCTACGATTGCTACGAAACCAAGGATGGCCGTCACTTCTCGGTCGGCGGTCTTGAACCGCAGTTCTTCATGCAATTCTGTGCCGCTATCGGCCGCCCGGAGCTGGCGCCGCAGGGCATGGCCATGGGTAATCCTGAACTGGTGGCCGCCCTCAAGACCGAAATCGCCGCGGAAATGAAAAAGAAGACCTATGCCGAATGGCAGCAGGTGTTTATCGCGATTGATTCTTGTACCGAGCCGGTCCTGAGCTTTGCCGAAGCGTGTGAGCATCCCCACATCAAGGCGCGCGATCTGATTGTCGACGTACCGCGTCCTGATGGCACAAAGCAGAGGCAACTGGGCTCGGCCATCAAGTTCTCGAAGACGCCAGCGACTTTCCGCTTCATCGGTACCGAGCTGGGCTCACACACGGATGACGTGCTGAAAGAGCAGGGGTTCAGTGCCGAGGCCATCGCGGCGCTGCGCAAGAGTGGTGCTGTGGCATAAGCCACTTCTTTATCTAGTGGCTGTGGCGTAATGACTGTCAGTTGTGGCGACATAAAAAAGGGGCCTGCATTGCAGGCCTCTTTTTTATTGCTGACATTAATCCGGGATCGACAATCCGTGGGTTAATGCGCCCCAGGCCCTGCCCGGCACATGACTGCGATCAATACTTCACAGCACAACCGTAGGGTTGGGTGGTGGCGGGGCTGATTTCCTGCTGTGCAGCAACGGCCGCGAGTGCCGCGGGGACATATTGCGTCGCGCGTGCCAGATCTTCTTTCTTCGCCGTGGGGATGCTGTCAATGGCGCCGCTGTAGCGCACGGTGCCACCCCCATCAATCACAAAAATCTGGGGCGTTGTTTTGGCGCCATAGGCTTGGCCAGTCTTGCCATCACGATCGAAAAGATAGGCAGTTGGTGAGGATTTCCAATTGTTGGCGATACGGGTGGCTTCCGACGCGGTGATGTCACCTTGCTTGCCGGCCGCCGACGAATTGATGCTCAGCCAGACAACCCCGTTGCTGGTTGCGGCTTTTTGTTGGCCAGGAATATTGCCACTTTCATAGTGTTTGACCACAAACGGACAGCCGGGATTGGTCCACTCAAGCACGACAGTCTTGCCACTGAATTCGCTGAGTGAGCGGGATTTGCCGGTGCTGTCGCTGAGTGTGAAGGCAGGCGCCTTGTCGCCAGTCTTGACGGCGGCATGCGTCAGAACGGGAGTCAGCAGCAAGCTGGCGAGTGCGGTCACCATGACGGTTTTCATTTTGAATCTCCTGTCGGCGGGACGGGTGGGCTGGTACTCGCAAGCTCCGCCAGTGCAGCCTTGACGAGTGCCGGGGTAAGGATTTGTGGCAGTAGCCGGGGCTCACTGCTAGCGGGATAAAGCACATAAAGCGGCACGCCATTGCGCCCGAATTGCTGGAGGTAGCGGGTGATGGCGGGGTCACGTCGGGTCCAGTCGCCCTTCAAATAGGCAACGCCTGAGCGTTGCAGTGCTTGCTGTATTTCGCTGGTGGCCAGTGTACTGCGCTCATTGGCAAGACAGGTGATGCACCAGGCGGCGGTCATGTTGACCAGAATCGGGCGGCCCTGCATGCGCAAGGCCGCCAATCTTGCCTCGCTCCATGCTTCGGCCTGCTCTTGCACTGCAGGGCGGCTGTCCTTAATGGCAGCATCCGGGCTCAGCAACGGTGCGGCCACTCCGGCGAGCACCAACAGCAGGCCCACCCAAGCCAGGGATGATTGCTGGCGCCACCACAGACCGAAAGCGACCAGCACCATGGCCGCCAGCAGCCAGGCCATGTTGAGGGCGGAGGTTTGCTCGCCATAAACCCAGAGCAGCCAGACCACCGTCAGTAGTAAAGGAAATGCCAGAAGCTGCCGGAAAGTCAGCATCCAGGCGCCAGGCCGTGGCAATCTGCGGGCTAAGGCCGGCACGAGTCCCAGCAACAGCATGGGCATGGCCAGCCCCAACCCCAGTGCAGCAAACACCAGCAGTGCGGCCGGCGCAGGTTGCACCATGGCGTAGCCTAGTGCCGTTCCCATGAAGGGGGCGGTGCAGGGGCTGGCTACTGCACAGGCCAGCACGCCACTGAAAAAAGCGCTCCGATCACCGGCGCCCTCGGTCAGGCGCTGGCCAATACCCGCCAGGCCGGCACCCAATTCCAGCAGCCCTGCAAAGCTCATGGCCATGACGAACATGAGGAGTGCCAGTGCTGCCACAAAGCGTGGCTCTTGCAACTGGAAGCCCCAGCCAATCTGTTCGCCAGCGTGTCGAAGGGCGAGCAGCACGCCCGCCAGGACCAGAAAACTCAGGATGACGCCAGCCGTATAAAAAAATCCATGCCGACGCAGAGCCTGACGATCATCTGCATGTTGTAGCGCTCCGAGTGCCTTGAAAGACAGCACGGGAAACACACAAGGCATGAGGTTGAGTACCAGTCCACCGAGCAAGGCCAGCACAACGGCAATCAGCAGGCTTGCAGCCTGTATAGGGGCTGGTGCTGCAGTGTTATCTGTCACTGTTGTGGGGAGGGCGACCAGTCGAAACGCATCCTTCGGGCCGGCCAACAGTAGCGGGAAGCGCGTCGGCATGGCGTGGTAGTAGTCACTCAGTGGGAGTGTTGCCACCCAGCCTGAGGCATGTTGATGCCACTCAGGCATGGCGCTGTTACTCACGATCTGTGGCGTTTCCGGCAGTAGCCAGCGTTCGGCAATGTCGGCTGGGAGAGCGCCGGACAGATGCAGGTGCAGGAGCCCATCCGCAATGGTGTATGACGCCGTCATCGCCTTGGCTGATTTGGGTTGCGCGGCCTCTGCCCGTGCAAAGTCTTCTGCCCAGCGGGGGTCTGGTGTGCTGTGTCCGGCGACGGGCAGGGTCAGCTCATATGTGGCCTCGCCGGGAATGCACTCTTCCTGACAAACCAGCCAGTCTGCCTTTAGTGTGAGTGTGGCCTCGGAGGCCTCCAGAGCAGACGGTACCTGGATCATGACCGGTAACAACTGGCGCTGGCTGTAGCCGAAATTGATCAGGTCGCCCGTCGGTAGCCGTTCAGGGACGGGCCAGCGGATGTCGCCGGCTACAAAACCGGCGGGTAAGGCAAAATCGAGACGAGTGGCAGCCCCTGAGTCACCACTGTTTTTCCAGTAGGTGTGCCAGTGCGGGTCATGTTCCAAGAGCAGGCCGACACGCAGTACGCGCCCCGGAACAATCACCGTTTCGCTTGCAACGAAGCGCGATGTCAGGTGATCGGTCCGGACCTCCTGTGTCAGCGGCAGAGGCATGCTGTGGGCGGGCATACAGGTGGCCAGCAGCATCAGGACCAGCATCAGTCGGGAGACGTAGTGCATCAGGAAGTTCACCGCCGGTTGCGCAGGCCACTGCCGGTCCGGCCTTGGCATTTGCTGATTCGCCCGACATTAAGTTGTCGTGCGGTGTCGCGTCCACTTCCTATTTGTGAAGCCCGGGCTGCACAAGCCTTAGACAAAAAGCGGCCCTTCGGTTTTCTTCAGCAAGTCTTCGTGCGACGCTTCGCGCCCTCAACATCATTCTGTCCGGGAGTTTGTATGGAATACGCCACACACTGGCATGTGCTGGCCACACTGGCCGTGGTCGTGATTCTGGGTTTGTCCGCTTACGCCCTGCATTTGTATGTCCGCTTGCAGCAATTACCGGCCAAGAGCGCCGACCATGATGCTACAGGCACGGCAGCGGCGGAGGCGGAGGCGGAGGCGCCTGTGCACTGTGCCACCCACGAGGCTCGTGATGAAGAGCTACGCCAAAGCATCAGTCTTTTGGCGCGTGCAATGGTGAATGGCGACTGTAATCTTTCAGAGGGCTGCATCCGCATCCGCTACCTGATGGACCATCTTGATCCTGCACAAGTCACACGAGCGGGCATCGACATCATTTATGTGCATTACGAGGCAATTGCTCATCTGGATGTGCTGGAGGCTCGCAAGGCGCTGGACAAGGCCGCACGCCGTGCGCAAGACCGTGAGCGTGAGGCGCTGGAAGCGAAGCATGGTGAGGCGATTCTGCTGGCCGCGCGTGAGTTGATGCAGCGTTTTGGTGAGAGCCTGCGGCGTGCTACGAGTTGAGGCCGGGGCATTGGCCGCTGTCTGAAAAACTTCAGTCAGGCGGCTCTTTCTCGAGTGGATTGCTCCGGATTTTTTCCCTTCGATAAACACAGGGAAGTACTGTCGAAGGGCATTTCCTGCAGGGCTAAGCGGGAAGTTAGTGGCTTAACAGCTTGCTGAAAAATGCTTTTCAGCAAGCTGTTTCCCGGCCAAGGATGGCCGGGTCGCGAATCAATCACGTCCAAGTGATTGATTCAGCGTGGAGCGATTCCGGACATGTGCCTACATTGCGGGCTGAAAAAGCCCGGATGGGCGTTTTTCAGCAAGCTGTTAAAAGACTCTGGGTTCCCGCCTTCGCGGGAATGACGAAATAGTGCGCAGGCCCCTGCTGGTTGTCTGGGGGCGGAGGCTATCCGCGGCGACACAATGGTGTCGCCGTCCTACACACGGATTTCACGGAAGTCAGCGATTTCTCGTGCACGGTTCCACATTTCTTCAAAGCGCAACGTGGCGCGCTGGGCATGCGGAATTGATTTGGCCGAGAGCATGCCCTGATACACCTTCAGGCTGTCGCGGCGCAGCAGGCCGATATTGTCGGCCACTATCCATGCTTCTGGCTGCTTCATATCGTCTTCATGTAGTTGGCGGATGCGCAGCTTGCTGGGCAGACGCCGAGACAGGCCGAGCAGTTTGTGGCCCCAGCGCAGCGCCACCCCCGGCTCGGCCAGCAGGATACGGACATCGGAGTAGCGGCTGCGGCGCGCCAATGCGGACAAGCCGTCTGCAAAGGCATCGGCGTTAAAACGCTCTGGCTCAAGGTCCGGGGTCAGAATCAGCAACTGGCGTCGCACCTGCGCCAGCAGGGCAAGTTCGGCTCGGGCGAAGTCTTCCAGGCTGTCGAGTTTCAGCAGGGTTTCCGATTCGCCGAGCCGGAAGCCTGCGAGTACCTGCTCGAATGGAGTCGTCATGGCAGGGGCCTTCTGTCGTTGTGCCGCGATGCTTGGCGTGTTGGAGCCGGCGATCATGGCGCCTTCATCTTCTGGCGATCACTTTTTCAGCCAGCGAGTCCGGCACTTGTCCGCAATCGCTTCACGCTGAATCAATCACTTGACGTGTTTGATTCGCGACCCGGCCATTCTTGGCCGGGAAGCAGCTTGCTGAAAAGCATTTTCAGCAAGCTGTTAGGTCGGTCATTAGCTCGCACGCATCATGGTGCGGCGGCATGGCAGCCGTATATATGCAGGGCTGCATGCAGGATGAGCCCGGCGCTGGCTCCGATGTTTGCCAGCGGATGCTCAGTCGGCGTCCAGAAACCAGTGGCCGAGCGCAATTTGCGCTTGCAGCCAGCTTATCGCCTCGGCGTCATCCTGCCAGCCGGCAAGCTGCTCGGCGGTCAGATGCCGGTGATCGGCGAGCAGGCGCACCAGCGCGGCCAGCCGGGGCGGAAAGTCTTCGGTCATGCCATTAATGTAGAGCGTGTCGGGCTCGCCATTGGTGTTGGGGCTAGTGTCGGTGCTGGTGTCGGTGTTGGTGTAGAGGCAGCGTGAAGCGGGGTCGCGGCGGAGCAGCGCGCCGTTTGCCAGTGCGGCAAGGATTTCATCCGGGCTTAGCTCATCGCCCTGCGGTTCGTAGTCGCTGTACTTCGGCTCGGACAGCAAGGGTGCCAATGCCTGTGCAAACTGCGCGCGATCATTCAGCAGGGTCAGCATTTGCGCACGCAGTTGTTCGATGTCGTCTATCGTCAGCAAGCCTGGCTGTGCGCAGGGAGAACGCCCGGCATCCGAGGCCAGCACACGGCCTTCTTGTTCCAGCACAGTGTCTGCTACGCGCTCCAGCAACTCGGTCAACGCTGGTGCGCGGAAACCGAAGGAATATGTCGTGCAGTCGTTCTGGGCGACGCCGTAATGCGCGAGCCCCGGCGGCACATAGAGCAGGTCGCCGGGGTGCAGCTCTTCGTCAAAATGCGTGTCGATGTTTTCGATGATGCGCAGTGCGGTGCCTTGCACGCGCGGCGTAGTGTCGTCGCAGTGCTGGCCAAGCTGCCAGCGGCGACGGCCGATGCCCTGCACCAGAAACACGTCGTACTGGTCGTAGTGCGGGCCAACCGATCCGCCTTCGGGGGCAAACGACATCATGATGTCGTCGATGCGCCAATTCGGAATGAAGTTGAAGTGGTCGAGGTAATCCGCCAGCTCGGGCAAATAGTGGTCCACGGCCTGCACCAGCAGTGTCCAGTGTGTTTTCGGCAGTTGCTTGAATTGCTTGGCGGTAAAGGGGCCGCTGCGCAGCTCCCATGGGGTCTTGCCTTTTTCCAGAATCAACCGTGCTTCCACGCTTTCTTCTTGCGCCAGCTCCATCAGGTCTTCAGGCGACAGGCGATAAGCCAGCTCCGGAAACGCATTGCGCACCAGCAGCGGCTTTTTCTGCCAGTAGTCGCGCAGGAATTCCGTGGGCGTCAGGCCACCAAGATGGGGGAGTGGGGAGTTGGCGATCATTTATATTCTTCCATCTCTCTCGCATGGGTTACGAAGAGTCAGTGATGAATGCTTCGGGAAAGCGTTATTCTTCCTCAAAATAGTCCGAGTCAATTCTTTTTATTTCATACGTGCTCTGCGTGCTTACGCCAAGATTATTCTCAATCATTAAATCGGTAAGGCGAGGCCCGTCAATAAGTATGATTTTAGCCTCTATATTTTCGACATAGGCTTTGGCATCTGCCGTGAAAAATGACGTTGTAATAAAAATTCCTTTCTTGGCTTTTTGTCCAAGAAGAGCCCCTGCAAACTTTTGAATTTCAGGTCGCCCAACAGATCCTTCCCATTTTTTTGCTTGAATGTATATGACATCTAGGCCGAGCTTGTCCTCTTTTATGATGCCATCAATTCCGGCGTCACCAGACTTTCCAACAACGGTGGCGGCCTCTTTGAAAGAGCCGCCATAGCCCATTTTTACTAATAGCTCTACTACTAGGTTTTCAAAGCGTCCTGGGGATATGCTTTTGATTATCGATAATAGCTCGCTGGATAGCGCTGATTTAATGGCTGAGTACCCGGCCTCAATGATTTCTTGCGGCGTTTGCCTAGCGTCATTTTCGCTTACTGCTATATTGGAACTCTCGTCCTGCCCGATTTTCTTGGCTTGAAACTCGTTAAATGATTCATATTGACGGAGCATCTTGCTTGTGATTTTCGTTGGTGACGAAGTCAGAAGTTGGTGGCCACTCTCCGTAATTTGGAAGTATCCGCGGCCTGTCTTGCTAAGTAATCCTGCTTTTGTAAGATGAGTTTTTGCCCAGCCGACACGATTGTTAATGACATGAGCAACACCACTCGGAAGAAGTTGTTGTCGCTCCTCTTCGGTCAAGCTGAACTCTTGAGCAATAGCCTCGATTGCGTCTTTGAATCGATGCTCCTTGCCATCACTGGCAATGCGCATTAGCGGGAGCATGCAGCTTTCGTAATCTGGGATGCTCATGTGGCTCAGTCCCTTGGCTTGTGGTGGTCAGGTTCGTGTTCGGTATCATCGACAAAGCAGGGCAGGGAGCGCGTCAGATTCGTCGGGCCTGCTCAGCGGCATTGCCGGTGTAGCTGCCCGGGGTCATGGCGCGCAGCTCGACCTTGGCCGCTTCCGGAATTTCCAGCGTTTCGATAAAGACTTGCAGCGCCTCGCGGTCGATACCTTTTCCGCGCGTCAGGGCTTTCAGTTTTTCATACGGCTTTTCGATGCCGTAACGGCGCATCACCGTCTGGATCGGCTCGGCCAGCACTTCCCAGGCGTTGTCGAGATCGTCAGCAAGGCGGGCCGCATTCACCTCCAGCTTGCCGATGCCCTTCAGTGAGGCTTCATAAGCAATCAGGCTGTGTGCAAGGCCGACACCGAGATTACGCAGGACGGTGGAGTCGGTGAGGTCACGTTGCCAGCGCGACACCGGCAGTTTTTCAGCAAGATGGCCCAGAATCGCATTGGCGAGGCCCAGATTGCCTTCCGAGTTTTCAAAGTCGATGGGATTGACCTTGTGCGGCATGGTCGACGAACCGACTTCGCCTTCTTTCAGTCGCTGCTTGAAATAGCCCAGTGAGATATAGCCCCAGACATCACGATCGAAGTCGAGAAGAATGGTGTTGAAGCGCTTCACGGCATCGAAGAGTTCTGCGATGTAGTCATGCGGCTCGATCTGCGTGGTGTAGGGGTTGAAGGTCAGACCCAGCGACTCCACGAACGCACGCGCATTGGCCTCCCAGTCCACATCCGGGTAAGCCGAAAGATGGGCGTTGTAGTTGCCGACAGCACCGTTGATCTTGCCGAGGATGTCCACTTTTTCCAGTTGGCGGATCTGGCGCTCGAGCCGGTAGGCGACGTTGGCCATTTCTTTGCCCAGTGTGGTGGGCGACGCGGTCTGGCCATGGGTACGCGAGAGCATCGGCAGCTCAGCGTTGGTGCGTGCCAGCGTCTTGATGGCGTCCAGCACTTTTCGCATGTCGGTCAGCAGCACGTCGCGACCGGCGTTGAGCATCAGGCCGTGCGAGGTGTTGTTGATGTCTTCCGAGGTGCAGGCGAAGTGGATGAACTCACTGACCTTGTTCAGTTCGGGCAGTGCTGCCACGCGATCCTTCAGGAAATATTCCACCGCTTTCACAACGTGATTGGTGGTGCGCTCGGTGGTCTTGATCCATTCGGCATCGGCCTCACTGAACTCCGCTACCAGCTTGTCGAGAAAGGCGTTGGCCTCGGCTGAGAAAGCTGGCACCTCCGGAATGCCCTCATGCGCGGCCAGTCGCTGCAGCCAGCGTACCTCTACTTCGACACGGGCACGGATGAGCCCGTACTCGCTGAAAATGGGGCGCAGGGCATCGACCTTGCTGCCGTAGCGGCCATCGACGGGGGAAAGGGCGGTCAGGGCGGAGAGGGGCATGGCAGGCTTCCGGGCAGGACAAAACGAGGCGCGAAGTTTACACGGAATGCGCAGGTGATTCAGCGCCGAGAGGCCTGTGTGGCCAGACTAGTCATCAGCGGAGGGGCGAGGCCGCCGAGAGGCCCAGCCGCTTCAATGCTGGAAAAGATTTGGTTGAGGCGCTGTGTCTGGTGGGGTCAGGGGAGGGCGTAGTGCAGGGTGATGGTGTTGCCGGCGCGGGTGTTGTGGATTTTGTGCACATTGCCGGAGTGCAACTGGACGCTGTAGTGCTGCCCTAGAGCCTCGAAACGCTCATACATGACATCGTTAAACATGACGAAGTCGCCTGTGTATGAGACCCCGAGTACGGCAACCAGTATCTGCCCGGTTGGCGACATGGAGGTGCCCGGTTGCAGTAAATAGTCGGTTGATACGTCGAAACCATTGTGGGTTTCACTGTATGTCTCGCGTATGACCATCTCGCGTATGGCTATGTTGTCAGCATAAGAATATATGCCCTGTTTTTGGAGCTTGCCGCCAGCGGTGTAGTAAAAGCGAGTGTGCATGTCTGCTCCCGTGCGGATGCTCTCTAGTCGGCCGTTCGCATCAAGAGAATACTCAACGTCGGTTTCAGAACTGCTGCAGGCGGCGCAGTCCGGTTGGTTATACGTTCGTCGGCTACCTGCAGGTGTTCTTGCCAAGGCTGTCACTTCTGTACGGGGGTCATCATCCGTAAGCCACACGTCGTCCGGGCCGGGACTGGTGAACCGGGTTGTCTGGACGTGGCTAGCTTGTAGTCCATGGTGCTCGCAGCCCTGTGAAGATGCATAAAACGTATATTGGCTAAGCTGGGCAACCTGCAATTCCAACAGAACATCACCAGTATTTTCTATCCGGCATTCCTCCCAGTACGACATCACATCGTCGCTATTGCCGAAGGTGTTGTCTTCACCCGGCCCACTGTAGTGCCGAACGCGGACCAGTTGGCCGTTCCTGTAATCGAAGCGAGTCAGCGCGGTAGTGTGGCCATTTGCATCCTCTCGCGTCACCGACATCAGCTTGCCGGGGCTTTGGGTGGCGGTTGGCTCATCGCCACAAGCCCCTAGCGCCAGTAGCAGAGCGAGCAGAATCGAACGGCAGACAATAGGCATTTAGTTGGCAATCTTTACGGAAGTGCGAGCGATGCTAACGGAATTCGGCCTTCGTTCAAGTAGAGCAGACAAGTGAGTCAGGCATAAAAAAGCCCCCTGTGCATTGCGCACAGGGGGCTTCATGAAACCTATCCGGCTTAGTGGCCGAACTGGTTCATGGTGTTCTTCGACGCGTCGCCGGCCTTCAGCGCGTTGTCGCCCGAGAACATTTCCTTGTGGTCGTCACCGATGTCGGAGCCGGCCATTGCCTGGTGCTTGACGCAGGAAACGCCTTCACGGATTTCCTTGCGCTGCACGCCCGCCACATAGGCCAGCATGCCCTGCTCACCGAAGTAACCCTTGGACAGCTCGTGCATGTGCAGGGCAGTCGTGTGGTAGGTCGGCAGCGTGATCAGGTGATGGAACACACCGGCTTCACGGGCGGCATCGGCCTGGAAGGTGCGGATCATTTCATCAGCGGCCTTGGCCAGATCGGTGTTGTCGTACTCGACGCTCATCAGCTTGGCGCGGTCGTAAGCAGAAACGTCCTTGCCTTCTTTGACGAAGCGGTCGTAGGCCTGCTGACGGAAGTTCAGCGTCCAGTTGAACGACGGGCTGTTGTTGTACACCAGCTTGGCGTTCGGAACGACTT
>JAUXNL010000238.1 GCA_030684415.1 Moraxellaceae bacterium
AAAGCGGGGCGAACGGCCCGGGGTCGCCTTTCTTTGCTTACTTTCTTTGGCGAAGCAAAGAAAGTGAGGCCCCGCCGGCAAGGCGCAACCCCTCTCGCAAAGAACCCGCCAGCGCAGCCACATCAGCAGACGAAACCAAAGCAAGGCCAGCGCTGAAGCAGAGTACGTCCCTCACCCTGGCCTCTACCGGGGAGAGAGGGGATAGTGCAGTGGCATCGGGCAGGCCCAACACTCTTTGCCAAAGCAACTGCTCCCGAAATGTCCATCGCGGCTAAAGCCGCTCCCACAAAACCAACCCGGCCAAATCAGTGCAAATACAAGTGTCAGTACAAGTGCATCTCTCAGAGAGAGAGGATCTCGCCACTCCGATAATCATCCCACCCAGCGACACTGCAGCAGAAACGGCTCAAATGATTGCCCGAACAGCACATGCCCCCCACTGAATACCACTGCCGACAAACCACTGATCCGCTGCCCGTTCTCCACAAAAAACGGCACAGCCACTCCCTGCGCATCAACGCGATACACCGTAGCCGGCGAGAGATGCTCCCCCTTGCTTTTGTGTCGCAGGAAATCCACCAGCGAGCCGTGCGCAATTGTCAGTACATCATCGCTGCCGGGTAGCGTGAACAGACCGTCCAGTAAAGGCATTTTCCAGCGCACGATGGCATTGCCCAAGCGGCCATCCGCCAGCCTGGGCCACTCGATGAGGTTACCGCCAAAGGTCTGGCTAACGAGTACGCGCCCAGACTCCGCCATCACACCGTTCGGAAACGACAGGCCTTCCGCTGCAACGCGCCAGCCATTGCCCTCGCGGTAATGCACCAGCGTCGCTTTTTTTGAACGCAGCACGAGCTCCATGACGCTGTCGCCATCACGACGATCATTGCTGACATAAATGTCGCCATCAGGACTGATGGCCAGGTGATTGGGTGAGCTCAGCAACGGCGAGGTCAGCCGTTGCCGGAACCGGAGGCTGTCACTTTCCAGTGCGTAGACCAGAATGCTGTGGCGGCGCCCGTTGGGCGTGTCATCGTCATGGTTGATGAGATAAATGAGCGTTGCGTCCGGCGTTACGCGGAATTGCAGATGATGCGGACGTAGCACCAGCCCGGCGGGCTCATTCCGACGTGGCAGCACACGCTGACGTTGTGAAAGTGGTTGATAGTCGATGATCTCGCCTGCCGCTTCAAACTGACGCCGCTCGTGACTGGAAATAAGGACGCGCTCATTCCCGGGCAGGGCTAGCAAGCTGTGTGGCCCGGGCCCGGTGTCCACACGTTTGCAACTGGCCTCATCAATGCGCGCATCGCTGCTCGCGGCAGCATTTGCCATGGGTGCCAGCAACAGGATCAGAGCACAAATACGATGGTAAAATGGCATGGGTGTCGACCTCCTGACGGCGATGCTAGACAGCCGCCGGTGTCGGCAACAAGCGGACAAAGCGACACATGTGCAGGTGTTTGGTTAACAGCTTGCTGAAAAGCATTTTTCAGCAA
>JAUXNL010000241.1 GCA_030684415.1 Moraxellaceae bacterium
AAACGGCCGCTGGACGCCCGGCGTGCAGGTCGCCGACGGCGTGCAGCACTCGCACAAACGCTACCCGACGTGGAACCCCGTGCTCTTCCAGCCCCGGCCTGCTGGGGCCCCGCTCATGCTTTTCTACAAGGTAGGTCCCACGCCCGAGACGTGGTGGGGCATGCTGATGACATCCACCGACGGCGGCCGCACCTGGAGCGAGCCGCGCCGCCTTCCCGAGGACGTGCTCGGCCCCATCAAGAACAAACCCATCGAGTTGGCCGACGGCACCATCCTCTGCGGCTCGAGCACGGAAGACCCCGTGACCGGTGCCTGGCTCGTCCACCTCGAGCGCACCGCCGACCTCGGCCGTACTTGGGAGGTGACCCCGCCGATCCACACAGCTGCGGAGTTCAATGCCATCCAGCCCAGCATCCTCACTTATCCCGATGGGCGCCTCCAGCTCCTCTGCCGCAGCAAGGATAAGACGCTCACCACCAGTTGGTCGGGCGACGACGGCCGCACCTGGAGCCCAATGACTTCCTCCGGCCTCTTCAACCCCAACTCCGGCAGCGATGCCGTCACTCTCGCCGACGGCCGCCAGTTGCTCATCTACAACCTCCGCGACACCGTCGGTGGCGCGCCCCGCAATCCCAAGGCCAACGCCCTCGGCGGCGCGCAGCCCGACATCGCCGGCGCCGCCGAAGACTGGGGCGTGCGCTGGCCGCTCAACGTCTCCGTCTCCCGCGACGGCGAGCAGTGGGACATGCTCGTCACCCTTGAGGACGAGCCCCGCCAGCACGGCTACGCCTACCCCGCCGTCATCCAGACCCGCGACGGCCTCGTCCACATCACCTACACTTGGAACCGCGAGAAGATCAAACACGTCGTCGTTGATCCGGAGAAACTCTGAACCGGTCCCCGCCGCCCCCGCCGATTGATGCGCTGCGATTTTTCAACTGCGACGCTTCCGCCCGGATTCCGGTGGTTGAACGAACCCAAGACCTGGCGGGTCGATTGCGGCCTGCACGTGCAGACCGACCCCGCCACCGACTTTTGGCAGCGCACGCATTACGGCTTCCAGCGGACCGACGGGCACGCGCTGCTCACTCCGGTCAAGGGCGACTTTGCCGTGGAGACGGCGGTCGAATTCACCGCGCTCACGCGCTACGACCAGTGCGGCCTGCTGGCCTGGGTGAACGGGGAGAACTGGATCAAGTGTTCCATCGAGTGGGAAACTCCCGCGCTCAGCCGGCTGGGCTCCGTGGTCACCAACCAGGGCTGGTCGGATTGGGCGACGCAGGACGTTCCC
>JAUXNL010000247.1 GCA_030684415.1 Moraxellaceae bacterium
CGACTTCGCGCCGAAAGGCAACGAGCGCGACTGGGCCGCGCGCTGGCAAAAGGCCGGCGGCGAATTCTTCGACGGCCGCATGGTCGCGCTGAAGAACGACCCGATCTGGTCGCGCCTCGGCGACTCGTCTCTTTTCCCGGATGGCCTGGACAATCCCTATCCGCCGTTCGCGTTCAACTCCGGCATGGGTGTGCGCGATGTGGACCGCGACGAAGCCGAGCAGCTCGGCCTGATCGCGAAGAATCAGGAAGTGTTTCCCCGCGACCTGAGCTTCAACGCGCAGCTCGAGGCCTCGCCCGACGTGCGCGACGGCCAGCTGCGCGCGATGCTCGAGGCGACCGGCCTCGGCACCTTCAACAGCGACGGCGCCTTCGTCTTCAAGCAGGAGGGCACACCGTGAAGTCGCGTCCGACCAACGGGAGGTTTACGCGATGAGCGGCACGGGCATCATCATCAATCGCGACGACGCCTCGCCCCTGCTTGCGCGGGTCAAGGATGCGGCCACGGCGGCTGGTCTCTCGCTCGTCATGGCACGCGCCATCGGCATTCAGGTGAAGGACCATCTGATCGCGCTTAACGCGCAGCGCCACAAGTTCGGCCGGAACTACTACGCCCGCGCCGCGCGCAGCGTGTCGTCTCGCTCGGCCGGCGGCTTCGCCCTCGTGAGCATCAATCACGTCGGCATCCGGCAACGTCTCAACGGCGGCACGATCCGGCCGAAGGCGGGGAAGCGATTCCTTACGATCCCGGCGACGCCGGAAGCCTACGGCATGCGCGCCCGCGAGTTTTCTGATCTGAAGGTCGGCCGGGCAATCAACCCGCGCGGCCGCATTCAGTGGGCGCTTATCCGCAAAGCCAGCACGGCGATTTCCTTCACGCGTCGAAAACAGAAAGACGGCTCCGTGAAAATCAAAGTCCGTCCGGGCGAACTCCGCGCGGGCGGTGAAGTTATCTTCTGGCTGGTGAGCCGGGTAACCCAACGGAAAGACCCGTCTGTGTTGCCGACCACGCAACAGATGGCAGCGGTCGGCGTCGCTGCCGCCGAGAACCGGGTCACGCGCTTGGCCGCGCGCGCCAGTCAAGGAGGCTCCGCATCATGAGCGTGGATCTACTCACAACGCTGGATCTGTTCGCGGCGCTGAAGACGGCGCTCGTGGCGATCCCGCATCCGACGCTCGTCGCGCCGGCCAAGCTGTTCGAGGTCGTCGACTACCACGAGGACAAGAATCTGGCCGAGGCGCTCGAGGAGCTGATCATCATCAAAAAGCGAGTGTGTCTGATCGTGCTGAACGGCGACCGCTATGAAAACGACAAGCAAGGCCGCTCAGTGCGCTCGCGGCGCACCACAAGTCTCGACATCGTCATGGCGGATCAGGCCTACACGCAAGGCGGCCAGGCGGCCGCGTTCGGCGGTCCGTCGAATGTCGGCGTCGTGGCGATGAAGGACCTCGTCGTCGCGACGCTCGGCGAGCAGCCGCAGCTCACGAACCTGCGCTGGTGCCAGCTCACGCCCACCGAGGGCGCCATGCTCGCGCTCGCGGCCGACGAACAGAAGAAGGCGCCGGGCCGGCAGGCCTACGTCCTCAATTACGAGACGCCTAGCGGCGAACTCATCCTGCCCGCGACCGAGCCGTGGCCCGCCCAATCTTGATTCTCCCAACCGCCGCGCCCGCGGCTCACTCCAACCAGAACAAAATAAAGTCATGTCAACACTAGCCCGTAAAGTCATCGGCGCGCACGCGTTCTTCTTCCGCGACGGCCTCGCCTTCACCATCCCCGGCGCCGGCACTGCCGGCCGCGCCTCCAAGCCTGGCCCGACCGATCCCGTGTGGCTCGATCTCGGCGAAGGCGACTGGACGCCGTCGCCCACCAGCAAGACCGTCGAATTCATGGCGCCCGCGCCCGGCGCGCGCGTCCTGAAGGACGAGATCACGACCGCCCGCGGTCT
>JAUXNL010000249.1 GCA_030684415.1 Moraxellaceae bacterium
CAGGAATACAAGCGCGAGGCGTTCCAACTGTTTGAGCAGTTGCTCGGTGCGGTGAAGCTCGAGTTTGTGCAGACGCTGGCCCGTATCCAGGTGCAGTCGCAGGAAGAAGTGGCGGCAATGGAGGCGCAGCGTCAGGCGGAAGCTGATGCCATGGCCTTGCAGTTCCAGCATGCCGACGCCGATGCGCCCGGTGCCGCAGGCGAATTGCCTGAAGGAATGGTGGCGGGCGAAATGCAGCCGCCGGCTGCTGTGCCGGAAACGTTTGTGCGTCCTGGCGAAAAAGTCGGGCGCAACGACCCTTGCCCCTGCGGCTCCGGTAAGAAATTCAAGCACTGTCACGGCAGTCTGGTCTGACCGCCGCGCGCACTGGCGCGCCAGCGGCTTGTGTCATTTCACGCCCTGTTGCGGCTATCACCGCTTCAGGGCGTCTTCTTGTGTGGCAATTTCGCCTTGGTTCGGGAGTTCAACATGCCTGTAGGTAATCTGGATATGCCGGTCATGCGGCCGGTGCGCGGGGTTCGTATCGGGATTACGGAGGCGGGCATCCGTTATCGCCAGCGCCGGGATCTGACCGTGTTCGAGATTGCCGAGGGCGCCGCCGTGAGTGCGGTGTTTACGCAGAACGCCTATTGCGCCGCTCCCGTCCTTCTCTGCCGTGAGCACTTGACGCAGACGGCCCCCCGTTACCTCGTCATCAATACCGGCAATGCCAATGCGGGCACAGGCACGGTGGGCATGGATAACGCGCGGGCTTCCTGTGCGGCGCTTGCGGCGCTCACGGGCGTGAAGGCAAGCGCCGTGCTCCCGTTCTCCACGGGCGTGATCGGGGAGCATTTACCGGTGGACCGCTTGGCCGCCGGGTTGCCCGCGGCGCTGGCTGGGCTCGACGAAAATCGTTGGGCGGATGCCGCCGCCGGCATCATGACGACCGACACCCTGCCCAAGGGGGCCAGTGAGCAAGTGGACGTGGCCGGCCATGTTTTCACCATCACCGGCATCTCCAAAGGGGCCGGCATGATCCGTCCGAACATGGCGACAATGCTGGGTTTTGTGGCCACAGATGCTGCCGTGGCACCAGCGGTGCTGGATGTCATGCTCAAAGCCGCCGTCAACCAGAGCTTCAACCGCATCACGATTGATGGTGACACCTCCACCAACGACTCCTGCGTGCTGATCGCCAGCGGCGCCGCCGGTAACCCGGTTGTAGAGGTGGCGTCGGGCGAGGTGTTTGAAGCCCTGCAGGCCGCGGTAAACCGTGTTTTCGCACGCCTGGCTCAGCTCATCGTGCGGGATGGAGAGGGCGCGACAAAATTCATGACCGTGCAGGTCGAAGAGGGCGCTGATACCCAAGAGTGCTGCGATGTGGCCTACAGCATCGCGCACTCGCCACTAGTGAAGACGGCGTTTTTTGCATCGGACCCGAACTGGGGCCGTATTGTGGCGGCCATCGGGAATGCTGGCCTTGTGGGGCTCGATGCCAGCCGCGTTCGTGTCTATCTCAACCAGGTGTGCATTGTGGATAACGGTGGCCGTGCGCCGGCCTATACCGAAGAGCAGGGTGCGGAGGTGATGAAAGAGGCCGAGATCACGATTCGCGTCTGCCTGGGCCGAGGCGATGCCCGGGATACGGTCTAC
This sequence comes from Moraxellaceae bacterium, assembly GCA_030684415.1. GTDB lineage: Bacteria > Pseudomonadota > Gammaproteobacteria > Pseudomonadales > Moraxellaceae > UBA2031. Next base: position 1,636 of record JAUXNL010000249.1, read on the forward strand.
ACCTGCGACTTCTCCTACGACTACGTGAAGATCAACGCGGACTACCGCTCCTGAGCCGGTGGGGCGGCAGCACAGCCAGAGGTCTGGAATGAAGCGGATTTTGGTGGTGGCCGCCGTTATCCGGCGTGAGGGAAAAATTCTGATCGCCAAGCGCCCGGCCCATCTGCACATGGGAGGGCTCTGGGAGTTTCCTGGCGGCAAGGTTGAGGCCGCGGAGCCAGTAGAGGCGGCGCTGCTGCGTGAGCTTGAAGAGGAGTTGGGTATCGCGCCGACGGCGTTCCGGCCACTGATCCGGATTGCGCATGACTACCCTGACAAATCGGTTTGCCTGGATGTGTGGGACGTCACGGCATTCCGGGGGGAGCCGCAGGGGCTTGAAGGCCAGCCGCTGGCCTGGGTTCGGCCAGATGAGCTAGCGCTCCATGAGTTTCCGGCCGCCAACCGCCCGATTGTCACGGCGGCGCGGCTGCCAGCCCGTTATCTGATCACGCCGGACATGATCTCTGCGGCAGAGCGCCAGCACTGGCTTGAGCAGCGCCTTGCACGAGGCGCTCAACTGGTACTGTTCCGGGCGCCGCATTTGCCGCGTGACGCCTACCTTGCCGAGGCCTCTGATCTCTTGCGCACCTGTCGGGCGGCTGGAGCCGCCCTCATGCTGCATGGTGCGGTCGAGTTGCTGCAGGACGTGGCGGCTGATGGGGTCCATCTGCCTGCGCGTCATCTGCGCGCCGAGTCAGTGGCAGGGTTGCCGCCGGGCTCATGGTTGGCGGCCTCCGTGCACGATGAGCATGAGCTGGCCTTGGCGACGTCACTGGGTGCGGACTTTGTGACGCTTTCCCCGGTCGCGACCACCTCATCCCATCCGGGCATGGCCGGTATGGGCTGGTCATCTTTTGCTCATCTTGTCAGGGCTGCCGTGTTGCCGGTCTACGCCTTGGGCGGCATGACGGATACGGATGTCGACAGGGCACGAGAGCATGGAGCCCAAGGCGTTGCGGGGATTACCGGCCTGTTTGCTGAAACTGGTGATCAGTCCTGATCATCCGTGCCTGAGGGGACGACAGCCTCGCCGGGAATGCGGTGGG
>JAUXNL010000261.1 GCA_030684415.1 Moraxellaceae bacterium
CTGAGCTTGTCGAAGGGAGCAGGAATGCCCCCGCACAGCCGTTGGTTTTAATAAGCCGCCTTTGGTTTAGTGAGCTGCCTTTGGTTTTAAAGAGCAGCCTTGCGATGGCCAACGGAAGTCGAGGCGGGACTGGCTCAGGGCGAATGGAGTCATTCAGCGCTTCCTTGGTCATCACGGCGACAGACGCCAGAAAACTCCGTCTTGCTTGATGCAGCTCAATGGCAAAAAGCTGCCAGTGCGCCAGCAATCCGTTACCGTTCGGTCATGCCATCCCAAGGAAGCTCTGCGCATGAACGATGACGCCCCCGTTCCCGATTACACCCTCCGTCAGGTGCCAGCCCTGCGGCCGCTGCACTGGCTGCAGAGCGGCTGGCAGGACTTCATGGGTCATCCCGGCCCGAGCCTGATGTACGGCCTGCTGGTCACGTTGGCCGGCTGGGCAATCGTGACGCTGGCGGCTCCCCATGCCGAACTCTTTACGTCCGTGGTGTCGGGCTTTGTGCTGATTGCCCCGCTGATTGCGGCCGGCATTTATGAGCTGACACGGCAGCGCGAAGCCGGCGAGCCCGCCTCGTTCATCAACTCGGTGAAAAGCCTGAAGCGCAACGCCAGCAGCATTGCCGACTTTGGCGTCGTACTGGTGCTGGCCGGGATTCTCTGGGAGCGCGTGGCCGCGGTGATGTTTGCGCTCTCGTATGGCGGAGACATGGGCAGTGTCACCGACTTTGTAAGCGACGTGTTTTTTTCAGGCAACTACTGGGGCGTGGTGATCGCATGGCTGCTGTCGGGGGCGGTGCTGGCATCGGTGGTGTTTTCCATCACCGTCATCGGTATGCCGATGGTGATTGACCGCAATGCCGATGTCGTCACCGCCATGATCACCAGCGTGAAAGCCGTGTTTCTCAACCTGCCGGCAATGGCGGTATGGGCGCTCATCATTGTCGGCCTCACCGGGCTCGGCATGGCGCTGGCCCTGGTGGGGCTGGTGGTGGTCATGCCCCTGCTGGGCCATGCCACCTGGTGTGCCTACAAAGATCTTGTCGTGCCGATCGAGCTCAACGACTGAGGCCATTCATACGTCTATTGGCGAGTGCGACAGGTGTTGATGCCGAGCAGGCTGTACGGCGGACACCATCCCGACACTCCCGTCAGCACGGGCACGATGCCCAGCAG
>JAUXNL010000267.1 GCA_030684415.1 Moraxellaceae bacterium
TGAAGGCTTGCTGGTTGGCGCGGAGTGCCTCATAGGCTCGCGGTGCCAGCAGCATGGCTTCCTGCACCGAGGAGTCGGCAGGGTTGCGCGAAATCAGCTCTAGCCAGAAGGAGAGCGCACGGCGGTAGTCTTGCCGTTGGAAGTGAGCAAAGCCCAAAGCAAGCATGGCCTGGTTGCTGAACGGGCCTTCCAGACGGACGTTGGTCAGGACATCACGAGCTTTATCCGGGTTCTGGCTTTGCAGGAAATTGTAGGCAATGGCGAGCGCCGCCTTGTCTTTGAGCGCGTTGGTCTCGGTGTCGCTGACCGGCTGGTTCATCACGCTTTCAAGCAGGGTAACGCCTTCAGGAGAGCGATCTGCGCGCAGATGCGCGACCCCCATGTTGTAGGTGGCATAGGAGCCGAGTGCCGAGTCCAGCGGGATGGGAGCGAGCAGGTTGCGTGCCTCGGCAAACTCGTTGCGGGCCATGAAAACATTGGCCAGCATCAGGCGGCGTTCGGCCTCCAGCGGCGTAATCTGTGTGCTGATGGGCACATTGAGCGAACGCTCCGCTTCGAAGTAGTCACCCTGGCGATATTTCAGGCGCACTTGGCTGAAGGAGGTTTCACTGCGCGTCTGGCTGCGCATTTCATTGGCCGGCACACGTGAAAACACATTGTCGGCGGCTTCGGGCATACCGAACTTGGTATAGAGCTGGCCGAGCAGGATTTCGACCGGCACCAGATCGTCGCCAAGACGGCCTTCTGCCTTGGCCGTGAGGATGCGGTTAAGTGCGGCAAAGCCGTTGTCGAGGTTGAAGTCGTACATGACTTCGCCCATGACAACTTCGGTGGCTTCCTGTTTGACATTGAGCCGCTTGCGCAGGTCATTGGCGCTGGCACTAAGCGGAAGACTCGCGGAGACTGCGGCCGCCAGCAGAAGCAGGCCGGGCAGACGACGGGAGCGGGGGAAATGATTCATAGCCCATTCGGTCCTGTGGTGGCGTCAAGCAACGGCTTTACTGGATATCCCATTCCCGGAACCGGAAATCTCCCTGGGTGCGGGTGGCGTTGTCGCCGGCTTTGATTTCGACCACCTTGCGCTGGGGGCCTTTGGTGAAGGTGTAGGTAACCGTGCGCTGAAAGTCTTTGCCGTTGGGCTCGTAGCCGGTGATGGTGGCTTTGAGTGTGTGCTGCCCGCTGGCGATGTTGCCGGCGTAGAGGCGGTGCATGCCGCCTTTGCTAAGCGCAGCGAACTCTTGATCGGAGTAGTAGTGGTAGCCGGCGCTCTTGTCGTTGATCAGCAGGTTGACGTCGACAATCTTTACGCCTGAGCCTGCCTCTACCGAGACAACAACCGCTGTTTCGGCACTCGGGAACAGCAATTCGTTCTCAAGCTGGGTGATTTCCCGGTTCAGGGTGAGCAGATCCATTTTCATGGATTGAAGATCGGCCGGCAGGCTGGTTTCAGCCGCCGTTGCCATGCTGACAGGGCCGGAAGTGGTGATCATGCCCATCACAAGAAGGGCGAGCAGGCGTCCACGAATCATCATGATTAATCCAAAAGCAGATTGAGAAAAAATCTGAGCCATCCGTGTGCCCGAAGCTGCGGGTCTACTGCCGCTTGCGAGGGACACAAATACTGTCGGCCAGTGCCCTATCCGGTCTATTAACGCACATCACTTAAGGCGCGTCAAAGCGCCGAAACCGAGAATATTCAGGCTCTTGCACGTCAAATTTGATGTTCGGTCGGTGCGCGCCGGCATCCGTTTGCGGCAGGCGCCATTGCGTTGGTGTGATGCTATTTCAGTCAGATGGCACTGCCGCCGGTTGTGCTTGCCCATCCGTCAGTCAAAAGCCGCCGCTGGGCAGTAATGGAGGCCAGACTTGTTTGGTTTTCGCCGTTTTGTGACGGTGTCGCGGGTCTTGTCATCCTTGCATTGCTGCGTGCAAAGTTCGCGCCCGAGAGGAGCTGTCCATGCAAATCATTGCAGATGAAAACATGCCGCTGGTGCGGGAGCTTTTTGCTCCACTGGCGAAGGTGCGCTGTCTGCCGGGACGGAGCCTGACACGGGCCGACCTGGAAGGGGCGGATGCTTTGCTTGTGCGCTCGGTGACACAGGTCACGCCTGAGCTTCTGGCCGGCACACCGGTTCGCTTTGTGGGGACGGCAACCATCGGCACTGATCATCTGGATTTGCCAGGTCTGGCGGCCATGGGCGTCACGGTGGCGTCCGCTCCTGGGTGTAATGCCCTTGCGGTTTCGGAGTATGTCGCCACCGCCTTGCTGCAACTCGCGCATGAGCAAGGCTGGCGGCCGGCCGAGCGCTGTGTGGGTGTGGTGGGTCTTGGGAATGTCGGCGGAGCAGTAGCTTCATTGTTGCGCCGGCTGGGGTTCCGCGTTCTGGGCTGCGACCCCTTCCTGCCGCAACAGACGCCCGAGCATGGCACTTTGCTCGATATTGATGCAGTGATTGATGTTGCGGACATCGTTTGCCTGCATACCCCGCTGACGCGGGAGGGCGATCATCCGACCTGGCACTTGCTGGACCAACAGCGTTTGGCAAGGTTGCGACCCGACTGCATTTTGCTGAATGCCGGGCGTGGAGCGGTTATCGATAACCATGCATTGTTGAATCTTCTCGAGCATCGCCAGGATTTGCATGCCGTACTGGATGTATGGGAGGGCGAGCCGCTCATTCTTCGGGAACTCGTCGGGCGCGTATGTCTGGGGACGCCTCATGTTGCCGGTTATAGCCAAGAGGGCAAATGGCGAGGCACGGCCATGGTGCACGAGGCGTTTTGCCAGTTTTTCGAGCAGCATCCCCCGGTCAGGATGCAGGATCTGGCGCTGCCAGCCGGGCCTTTATTGCATGTGCCGCCCGGCCTGTCGGGCACTGGATTGCTAGCGCACCTGCTGGGGTTGGTATGTCCGTTGCAGCGGGATGATGCGGCTTTGCGAAGGGCGGTTGCTGGCCCAAGCCCTGGGGCGGCATTTGATGCTTTACGGCGTGACTATCCGGCCCGCCATGAGTGTGCGAGCCATCCTCTGCAACTGCCGGGGGTAATAAAGGATGACGATGCGGCTTTATTGGTCGGGGCGGGGTTCGTTTTGCCCTGATGTTCGGATTGTGTTCAGCGCGGAGGCTTCCTAGAATCGCCGCTTTGGGCTGAATTGACTGCCTGCCATGTCTGTTTCTTGTCGGGGGAATGACAGATGTTGATTGGTTTCGTATTTCTTTACCTGTTTCTCTCGGTGGCCGTCGGGCTTCTGGCCGCGACGCGCGTGCACAGCACTCGCGACTATGTAATGGCGGGCCGGTCACTGCCCCTGTTTGTGGTGATGGCGACTGTGTTTGCCACCTGGTTCGGTTCGGAAACCGTGCTGGGGATTCCTGCCACGTTCATGGAAGAAGGGCTTGGTGGTGTCGTCGAGGATCCTTTCGGCGCCGCGGCCTGTCTGGTGTTGGTGGGGCTGTTCTTTGCCGCCAAGCTATACCGCAAAAACCTGCTCACCATCGGTGACTATTATCGCCTGCGCTACAACCACACCATCGAACTGCTGAGCAGTTTCGCGATTGTGCTGTCCTATCTTGGATGGGTGGCGGCACAGCTGACCGCACTCGTTCTGGTCTTCAATGTGGTGACCCAGGGCGAAATCAGTGTGGCTTACGGGATTGTGCTGGGGGCCGGCATCGTACTGGTTTACACGCTATTTGGCGGGATGTTCTCGGTGGCATGGACCAATGCCGTGCAAATGGTCGTGATTGTGCTGGGCCTGCTTTATATCGGCTGGATTCTGGCCGGAAAGGCTGGTGGTGTGATGCCGGTCATCGAGCATGCGCAGGCGGCGGGCAAGTTCGAGTTCTGGCCGCAACCGACAACGGCAGAGCTGCTGGCCTTTATTGGTGCCGCCGTGACCTTGATGTTCGGCTCCATTCCGCAGCAAGACGTTTTCCAGCGGGTGAACTCCGCCAAAACAGAGCGGATTGCGGTTGTTGGCACCGTGTTGGGCGGCTCTTTTTACCTGCTGTTTGCTTTTGTCCCCATCTTTCTGGCGTATGCCGCCTTGCTGATTGAGCCCGCCATGGTGGAAGCGCATTTGGGTGACGATGCCCAAAAAATTCTGCCCGATATCATCATGGGACATACGCCAGTGCTGGCGCAGATCATTTTCTTTGGCGCGCTGTTGTCCGCGATCATGAGTACGGCGGCCAGTACCTTACTGGCGCCATCGGTCACCATTACCGAGAACATCCTGAAGGGCTACTTCAAGAAAGAGCTGACTGACAAGCAGTTCCTTCTCACCATCCGGACAGTCGTTGTGCTCTTCGCCATTTTCGTGACACTGTTTGCGCTGCAGTCGGACTCCAGCATTTACGAGATGGTGGGTAACGCCTACACGGTGACGCTGGTCTCTGCTTTTGTGCCGTTGGTGGCCGGGCTGTACTGGTCGCGCGCTACCACGCAAGGGGCGATTTGCTCCATGGTATCTGGGGTGGGGGTCTGGCTGGTGCTGGGCTTCCTGCTCCCCGCGCTCGGGATTGTGGTGTTTGGTGATATCTGGCCGCCACAGTTGGCGGGGCTCTTGGCGGCGATCGTGGGGATGATTGCCGGCTCGCTGTTGCCGCAGGTGTATGCCAAAGGCTCCGGGCATCCTGAGGCCGAGGCCGTTTGAGCAGAAGGATTGTCGGGGCGGACGACCGCAGCGGGTTGATGCGGAGAGGCGGCTTCCTTAAACTCGGCCGCCTGTCTGCCTCCTTTATATAACTACAAAGCCGTCGAGCCTGAAGACTGGGCATCGCGGCCGCCACAGGACCGCCCCATGCGCGCACTGGCCAAAACCCTGTTTGCTGTCTCTTTGCTGGCGGCTTC
>JAUXNL010000276.1 GCA_030684415.1 Moraxellaceae bacterium
GTGCCACCACAGGGTGGCCGCAAACATCCCCAACAGGAATTCCTGCAGGTGGATACGTCGAACATCCTGTTCATTTGCGGGGGCGCTTTTGCCGGCCTCGACAAAGTCATCCGCAATCGTTCGGAGCAGGGTGGCATCGGCTTCAACGCCACGGTCAAGAGCAAAGACGAAACCAAGAATCTCGGTCAGGTGTTCAAAGATGTAGAGCCTGAAGACTTGATCAAGTTCGGTCTCATCCCCGAGTTTGTGGGCCGTCTGCCTGTGATTGCGACGCTGGAAGAACTGAGTGAGGACGCCCTCATGCAGATTCTCACCGAGCCCCGCAATGCCCTTACCAAGCAGTACCAGAAGCTCTTTGCGATGGAAGGAGTGGAGCTGGAGTTCCGTCCGGAAGCCCTGCGCGCCGTGGCCAATCGTGCCATGGAGCGCAAGACCGGGGCGCGTGGTCTGCGCTCCATTCTGGAAGGCACCTTGCTCGGCACCATGTACGACTTGCCGTCGCAGGAGAACGTGGCCAAGGTGGTGGTCGATGAAAAGACCATTTCCGGCGAGGCAGAGCCGCTTCTGATCTATGAGGCGCCTGAAGTGGCACCGCCACGGGCCATGCCGGAATAAGTTGCCGGTTTTTTGGCTAAAGCCTCAAAAAGGGTCCGAAAGGACCCTTTTTGCTATCAAAAATGCCTTTTTTGCGCGGTTTTCAAGAAGACGCCCTTGTAATTGCCCGGGTCATGCCTCAAACATTAAGTCACTGTGAAGGGCCTGCCATCGCGACTCCAGAATGGCGCAGTCGGCCCGCATCCCGAGAGGACATTCCCGCATGTATGACGAAAACCGGCTTCTTGATCTCCCCCTGCTGCCTTTGCGCGATGTGGTCATTTATCCGCATATGGTGATCCCCCTGTTTGTGGGGCGCGAGAAGTCCATTCATGCCCTTGAGGCCGCCATGGCCGCCAGCAAGCAGATTTTTCTGGTGGCCCAGAAGGACGCCGCGGACGATGACCCCCAGCAGGAAGGCCTGTACGAGATGGGTGCTGTTTCGACCATCCTGCAGTTGTTGAAACTGCCGGATGGCACCGTCAAGGTGTTGGTAGAAGGCAACTTCCGGGCGACCGTGGACAGTGTCACGGACACCGGCCGCTACCATGTCGCGACGGTACGTGAGGTGGAAGCCCCGCGTTTGCGTGACAGCGAAGCCGAGATGCTGACCCGTTCACTGCTGGGCCAGTTTGACCAGTATGTGAAGCTGTCCAAGAAAGTGGCGCCCGAAGTGCTGACCTCCGTCTCCAGTATCGAAGAGCCTGAGCGCCTGGCCGACACGGTTTCTGCCCATCTTTCCCTGCGTCTCGAAGAAAAGCAGCAATTGCTTGAACTGAGTGATATTCACGCCCGTGTCGAGCAGCTACTCACCTTCATGGAGTCGGAAATCGACATCTTGAAGGTGGAAAAGCGCATCCGTGGCCGCGTGAAAAAGCAGATGGAGAAAAGCCAGCGCGA
>JAUXNL010000288.1 GCA_030684415.1 Moraxellaceae bacterium
TCGCGCGTGTCACCGTCCGGATTGGACAGCGCGGTGACGCGGGCCGCGCCTCCGGCGGACCGTTCCAGATCAGCGATCGTCGCATAGGCGGGCATGGCGGAGCGATCCTCGGCGAGATGTGCGGGCGGCGGGCTTGAGCCCGCTCGTCATCCAGCAGGCGTTGCAAGGCGCCAATGTGCGCCTGCCGGCCGGAAAGCTGGTGCGCGAGAACCGCGAAATCCTGGTGGAGACCGGTGATTTCTTTCGCTCGCGTGCCGAGCTTGAGTCGCTGGTGGTCGGCGTGCGAGACGGGCGCCCGGTGTATCTCGCCGAGGTCGCCCGTCTGGTGGATGGCCCCGAGCAGCCGCAGCGGTATGTCTGGCACGGACTGGCCGATAGCGAAGGCAAGGCGGGGGGAGAATTTCCGGCGGTCACGCTGACCATCACCAAAAAGCCGGGCGAAAACGCCGTGGAGATTGCCGCCGCTTTGCTGGCCCGGATTGATGCGCTGAAAGGCACCATGATTCCGGATGATGTAGAGGCAAGCATCACGCGCAACTATGGCGAGACGGCCAACGACAAGGCCATGAAGCTCATCCAGAAACTCATCTTCGCCACGCTCTCCGTCGTGGCGCTGGTTTTTTTCGTGCTCGGCCGCCGCGAGGCGGTGATTGTCGGCGTGGCCGTGTTGCTCACACTGGCGGCAACGCTGTTTGCCTCGTGGGCCTGGGGTTTCACGCTGAACCGTGTGTCGTTGTTCGCGCTCATTTTCTCCATCGGCATTCTGGTGGATGACGCGATTGTCGTGGTCGAAAACATTCACCGGCGCATGCAGATTGACCGTCACAAGTCGTTGCGCGAGATCATTCCCGAGGCCGTGGATGAAGTCGGTGGCCCGACCATTCTCGCCACGTTCACGGTGATTGCGGCTTTGCTGCCCATGGCGTTTGTGTCGGGACTCATGGGGCCGTACATGAGCCCGATTCCGATCAATGCCTCCATGGGCATGGTGATTTCGCTGGCCATCGCTTTTGTGATCACGCCATGGCTGGCGTTGCGCTTGCTTGTGCGTCATGCCCCGGCGGCTGGCGAGGTTGATGCGCATGAAGAGGATCGCCAGACGGTTTGGCTGCGTGGCCTGTTCCGGCGTGTGATGACGCCATTTCTGGACGACGCCACGGAAGGGGATGAAGCCAAGAGCTCTGGCAAAGGCCGTTCGGCGCGGCACAAGCTGTATCTGGGAATTTTTGCGCTGATCGTGCTGTCGGTGTCGCTGGCCGTGGTCAAACTGGTGGTGCTGAAAATGCTGCCCTTTGACAACAAGTCGGAGTTCCAGATCATCGTGGACATGCCAGCCGGCACGCCACTGGAAAACACCGCTGCCGTGCTGCGTGACATGGGCGCCTATCTGGCCAGTGTGCCGGATGTCACCGATTACCAGGCGTATGCCGGCAGTGCTGCACCGATCAATTTCAATGGTCTTGTCCGCCAGTATTACTTGCGCGCCGACAGTGAGCAGGGCGACTTGCAGGTGAACCTGAAAGACAAGCACGAGCGCTCACGTCAGAGTCATGAAATTGCCGGCAGTGTGCGCCCCGAGCTGGAGGCGATTGCGGCGCGGCATGGGGCGCGCGTGAAAGTGGTGGAGGTGCCGCCAGGGCCGCCGGTGATGTCGCCTCTGGTTGCCGAAATCTACGGCCCGGACGATGAGGGTCGGCGTGCACTGGCTCATGAAGTGCGTCGTGTGTTCGAGAGCACCGCCGATATCATGGCCATCGACGACAGCCTGGTTGCCAGCGCGCCGCAAGAACGCTTGGTGGTCGACCGCAACAAGGCCATGCTCGCCGGCGTGTCGCCACAGCAGATTGCCGCCACCTTGCGTATGGCCTTGAGCGGCGTCGATGTCACTGCACTGATGGTGCCGGATGCGCGCGGCAGTGTGCCCGTGCGCCTGACGCTACCGCCGGAGTCGCGCAGCTCGCTGGCCAGTGCGCTCAAGCTTACCGTTCCGTCTGCCGATGGTCGCGCTGTGCCGCTGTCGGAGTTGGTGCAAGTGCGCGAAGAAGTGCGCGAGCAGGTGTATTTCCGCAAAGACCTGATGCCCGTGGTGTATGTGGTCGGTGATATGGCGGGAAAACTCGACAGCCCGCTTTATGGCATGTTCGCGATGCGCGAAGCGATTCAGGCGATTCCATTGCCGGGCCGCGTCAGTCTGCAAGCGACGCAGCAGGGCGAGCCGTCTCAGCAGGGAGCCGGAGTATCGGCGGCGGATGGCAAGGAGCAAATCGCGCTGGAAAAAACTGCATCAGAGCAAGCCGTACCAGAACAGACAGCATCAGGCACCGCTGGGCTTGGCGAATATTTCACGCAGCAGCCGGATGATCCTTACCGCGAATACGCGATCAAGTGGGATGGTGAGTGGCAGATCACCTATGAAACCTTCCGCGACATGGGCGCTGCCTATGCTGTCGGGATGGTGCTGATCTACATTCTGGTCGTGGCGCAGTTCGGCTCCTACAGCGTGCCGCTCGTGATCATGGCGCCGATTCCGCTCACGCTGATCGGTGTAATGCCGGGCCATGCACTGCTGGGGGCGCATTTCACGGCCACCTCGATGATCGGGATGATTGCGCTTGCCGGCATCATCGTGCGCAACTCCATCCTGCTGGTCGACTTCATCAACCTGAAAGTGGATGAGGGCATGGCCTTGGGCGATGCGGTGATCGAGGCGGCTGCCGCGCGTACCAAACCGATTGTGCTCACGGGGCTCGCAGCCATGATGGGCGCGTTCTTCATTCTCGACGACCCTATCTTCAA
>JAUXNL010000289.1 GCA_030684415.1 Moraxellaceae bacterium
AAAAGCACCATCATGGCCGTCATCAAGTCGGCAAATGATATCCAGAAGGGCTTTTCTCCTTCATCTTTGCTGCGAACCGGGGCATATCCTGGGCGTCCAATCATGATTCACCCCCGGATTAGCGTCGCACACGATCAAGAATGTCACTCAGGTCATCCAGGCTTTCCTTGACGCTCTCAACCCCCCCGGCCAGACCAACTACCGCCGGGCTCATTTCGGCATCCAGGCTGCCCATGGTTTTTTGGAGGCTTTGGTTCATGCCGGTCGTAAATTCTCCGAATCCCTTGCCAAGAACGTCGCTCACACTATTCAGGTAGTCCTTGATCTCCTGATTGAGGAGCTGCAACTTATCACTCTGTCCCTTGAGATCCTTCAGGAAATCCGCACGAATGCTGGCTTCGGATTGTGCACCATTGATGATCTTCTCAATTTCCATCAAGGTCTTGGCCATGGCTTCCCGGTTATTTCGGTAGTCGCTAACAATCACGCCGAGCTCACGGGAGGCTCCGGCAACAGCCGTGCTTGCCTCATTCATGACCACCATCGCGCTGCCGGTAGCCTCGGCAGCGGCTGAAACACTGGTTCCAGCTGTTTCGAATCGCTCGGCCGCGGCCTTCATCTTGTCAGCGCCAGTCTGCATTTCCCTGAGGTGTTGATCAGTCTGCCTGCTCAGGTCCTGGATGGTTTGCTTGGCAGATTGATTTTGTTCCACAACCGTTTCCAAGAGCTTCTGAACCTGTTGGTCAAGCTGACCGACAGCCACCTGCGATGTCTCAATCAACCGCGCCTGTGTGTTTTGGGCGGCGGAGTCCATCTCCGAGCGCCCTGCTTCCATCCGCTTGAACATCTGATCGAGTTGGTCACCTAGCGCGGTGACGGCGTCGGCCATTTTCGCCAGCGTGTCCTCCTGGGACTTCCCCATGCCACTCTGCATTGCCTTGATAAAGTCATTCAGGCTTTCGGAAACTTGCCGCTGTCTGGCCTCACTTTCAGCAAACAGGCGTTCGAGCTGTTCCGCCATGCGGCTACCTGCTTCGGCTCCCTGGTGACCAATGCTGGCGATAGAGGATTGCAAGCTGGCAAGCATTTCACTCATGCCGGTTTGCATGGCGCGCTGCCCAGCCTGCATATCGGTGAGCAGCTGTGTCATCATCGTGGCACTCTGCTGGCTAGAGGATTCTGCAGCGGTTCGCATATCCTGAATGAGGCTGGCAAAGCCTTGCTGCATCGATTGCATGGCATTGACGGACTGCCCCATCATTTCATGCAACCCATTGAATTGCTGCCCGAAGGTGGACTCCAGTTTGCTCATGAACGCCACCATGACGTCCTGTAGCAACGACTGTACTTGGCTTCCCTGTTCGCCACTGGCCGTTTGAACTGCGCTGGCGATGGTTTCGAGCGGCTCCTTCAGGCTGTTCTCGATGGCACCGCCAATGGTCTCCGCCATTTCCTTGCCGGAGGCCTGGTACGCTTCCTTCAGCGTTTGACCAAGTTTGATGTTTTCCTGAACTTGGGTATCAACCAGATTCTGCAGCATTTCCCGCAGATCAGTGACAAGGCTGTCCTTCAGCTGCCGTGTTTGGACGGAACTTTCATTGCTGGATCGGACCAGATCTGCAAGGTACTCCTCGCCCACCCCACCCTCAACCAGTTGATCAATCCGTTCCGTGACCTTGTCGAGTTGTTGGTAGCACGTGTTCAGTTTTTTCTTTTCAGAAAGGGTCACCAGGATCGATGCGGTAATCGCTACGCTTGATCCAATAAATGCATAAAAAACATCTTTTAGTAGACGGGCAACGCTTTCGTTAACCTTGAGGGGGTCGCTGGGATCGAAATGATAGAGCCCAATAATGAGCCCAAGAAACGTCCCGATAATACCAATGCCCGTCAAAATTCCTGGAAGATGCTTGAAAAACTCAGAGCCCAAACGACCTTCAACAACGCTTTGGGCGGAAAAGAAATAAGCCGATGCTACCGTTGATCGCGTCCTAGCAACCTTGCGCTCACCATTCACTACGTCATACTGGTCATGCAAGGTTTCCGCATATTCCTTCCAGCAATGCTCTAGGTCGTCACCCTCGAAAACAGCATCAAGCAGTCCTTTTCGTTTGGGAGAGGGCTCTTTATTGATGGAGTCCAGCGCATCGGCAATCTGCCTTAACCGATTATCCAGCGCTCTGCCGCTACGGTAGTAGCTCCGGTAGTACCAAATGCTCAATCCAATCACGAATGTGATGACCCCTGCCGGGGGCATGAGGGGCAACACTGCTTCCCAATCCACGTCTCTTTATCCTTGTTGTGATTACGGACTCTATCGCTTGCCAGATTCGGCCTGTGCAAAACAGTTTCTCTGGCCCCTTTTAACAAACTTGTACTACAGCTGACCTTAGCGACGTTTTGTGTCGTTAATCACTGTATCTGCCGCTCGTCAGGCATGCCGCAATTTTATTGACAGTACATGTGTAATTTAATACTGTCAATAAATGGAGGTGCCACCTATGAGCCCTGATACCCCATCCAATACCGGCCGCCCCGCGGAGACATACACACTGGAGCAGCTTTCCGAGTGTACGGACGTCCCTATCCGCACCATCCGCTATTACATCCAGCGCGGGCTGGTCAGCCGCCCGGAAGGCGAAAAAAAAGGCGCCTATTACCTGCGCAGCCACTTGGAGCAGTTACTGCAGATCCGCAAGTGGGTGGGTGCCGGTATGTCCCTCGACCGGGTGGCGGCTCTGCTTCATGTCGAGACTCCAGCAACCCTCCCGCAGGCATCCTCACGTCGCCCGTTGGCCGCCACCTCGCGTCGTGACGTTTCTGTTTACCACCTGACGGAAGGTCTGGAACTGGTCATCGATCCGTTGCGCTGCCCCCTGAGCCCGGCCGAAATCGCAGGCCTGCTGACACAAATCGAATCCATCCTTAATTTTGGCGAATCCACCCTTTAAACCGAAGAATACTGACATGAACGCATCTATCGCTGCCGCTGCCCCCCCCCCGACAGGGTCTCTGGACCTCTCGCCACCAGGCCGTGCTCCTGGAAGGTATTCGTATCCACACCGAACTCTCCCTTCCAGTTGGCATTACGAATCTGAGCCAGCTCTAGCGCAATGTGATCAAGCAACCGATCGAAGCGCGCTATGTCTTCCCGGTACCGGTGGACGCCACCGACGCCCCGAAACCCTTTAAGCTCAAACAGTACCCATTGACAATCGACCAGCGCGGAGAGTCCGATGAACTACAAGGAAATTGTGTCGGCATGGGAGATGCGCGGGCAACCGCTTGCTGTCGAAGGGGCAAGCAGTCGCATCTGGCGCGAAGGCAAGGGTGAGGCGGTCATTTGCCTGCACGGCGTGCCTGCCTCAGGCTTCTTGTACAGAAAGGTTCTGCCGGCGCTGGCTGCACACGGGCTGGAGGGAATTACTTTCGACCTTCCCGGCATGGGCTTTTCGGAGCGCCCTGCCGACTTTGACTACTCCTGGAGCGGCTTGTCGCGCTGGGTTGTGAAGGCCATTGATGCCGCCGGCATCGACAAGCTCCATCTGGTCGTTCACGACATCGGCGGCCCCGTCGGATTCGATGTCATCCGGCAGATTCCCGACAGGATTCTCTCGCTCACGGTGCTCAATACCCTGGTGAAGGCGGCCAGCTTTCACCGCCCCTGGGTCATGGAGCCGTTTGCCCACCCGGTCATCGGCGCGCTCTGGGTCGCATCAACCCGGATGCCAATGATCATCCCGCTGCTGCGGACAATAGGCATGCATGACGGCCCCAGCAACGCAGAATTGCGGGCCTATGGCCACCTGCTCACTCGCGTTGACGGGGGTGTCGCCTTCAGAAAGGTCATGCGCGGCTTTGAGCGGACACCCGAATTCGAGAACAGGATTGTCACGACCCTCAAAGCAAGAAAGTTCCCGGCGCAGATAATATGGGGCGCAGAGGACCCGGCCCTGAAGATGTCCCGATATGCACCTGAACTTTGCGAAGTGTTGGGCCTTGAGGCCTGGCATCAGGTACGCGGAAAGCATTTTCTGCAGGAAGACTCCCCGAAAGAGATCGCCCAATTGATTTCCAGTTTCATCGAGACGCAGCGACAGAAATAGTCACGGCATGGCGCCAGGCGCTTATGCATGACCACTCACTGCAGACGCCCCCTCATGGGCCGCGACCGGCTGCTTAAACGCCACCTAAAAAAGGTAGAACGGGATTCATGGAAAAGGCATTGCTGATCACCGGCGCGTCCATTTTCGGTTTTTTGGGCGCCATCCATCTTTTCTATACATTTTTTACTGAAAAATTCAGCCCCCGCGACCCCATGGCCGCCGACGCCATGAAAGGCACATCGCCCCTGCTAACACGCGATACAACCGTCTGGAAGGCATGGATAGGCTTCAATGCCAGCCATAGCCTTGGCGCGATGCTTTTGGCCGCAATATACATTCCACTGGCACACAGCCATTTTTCTGTGGTGCAAAATTCCCTCTGGCTCAGCCTGGTGCCTGTGCTGGCGGCCATCAGCTATACGCTGCTGGCATTCAGATACTGGTTCAAGATTCCGCTCATAGGTTCAGCGGCGGCATTGACATGCTTTGTTCTGTCCGCCTGGCCATCACTCCTGTAACCACCCTCCCCTGTACTTCCACAGTCAGCGAGTGGGTAATTAAAACAACGCCCGGCAATGCCGGGCGTTGTTTTTCCTGATGCCTGCGCGTCTCGCTTCTCAGCCAAAACTCACGGCCGTACTGCCCGCCGCTTCAGCGTCACGCGCGCCCCTTGCCACGGCAGGTTCAGGATGGTCTTGCGCATCTGCCACTCGGGTGAGTTCGAGGGCACGCCGAAGTCGCCGCGCGCGAGCAGCACGCGCAGGAAGAGCCTCACTTCCAGCGCGGCAAAATGGTTGCCGATGCAGCTGTGCAGGCCGCCGCCGAACGGCGAATAGCTGCCCAGTTCCTGCCGGCCCTCGAGGAAGCGCTCGGGGCGGAAGGCCTGCGGGTCGGGGAACAGGTCGGCGCGCTGGTGGATGTAGCCGACATGTGCCACCAGCAGCGTGCGCGGCGGCAGCCGGTAGCCGCCGATCTCGAAATCACCCGCCACCTCGCGCGAGAACATCGGAATCGGCGGCCGCAGGCGCAGCGTCTCGCTGACCACGGCATCGGCATAGGCGGTGCTGCCGGCGGCGAAATCGGCCTTGAGCTTCGCCAGCGCGTCCGGTGTGCGTAACAGCCGCTCCATGGCCCAGGCCAGGGTGGTGGCGGTGGTCTCGTGGCCGGCAATCAGCAATGTCACCAGCTGGTCGCGGATTTCGGTGTCGGTGAGCAGGTTGCCGTCCTCGGTGCGCGTGCGCAGCAGCAGGGCGAGGATGTCGTCGCGCTGCTCCGTTGCCGGGTCCTCGCGGTGGCGACGGATCTGGTCGTAAATGAGGGCGTTGCTGCGCGCCAGCGCCTGCTGCAGGCGCTCCCAGCGGCGCAGGCCGCCCCAGCGCCGCAGCGCGAAGCGCGCGGTGGTGGCGGCAGACGTGGAAAGGTCCAGCAGTTCGGTCATCGCTTCGCGGAACGGCTGCAGCCGCGCCTCGTCCTGGATGCCGAACACCACGCGCAGGATGATCTCCAGCATGCCATGGCGCAGTTCGGGCAGCAGCGCAAAGGGCTTGCCCACCGGCAGCGCGTCCAGCACGTCTTCGGCCACGGCCTCGATGACCTCGGCGTAGCGCGCCAGCGTGTCGCGGTTGCGGAACGGCGGCACCAGCAGCCGGCGCAGGCGGTGATGCGGCTCGCCGTCGACCAGGAACATCGAGCTGCGCCCGTACAGAAAACCGAGCACGGCATTGCCGCGACCGCTGATGAGCGCGCCCGGCGGGCTGCTCATCATGGCGCGCACCAGCCTCGGCTCCAGCAGCATGACCACGTTGCCCAGCATGGGGGTGGGTACGGTCACCAGCGGGCCGTGGCGGTGGGCGAGCCGTTCGTAGGCCTGCTGCTCCGGGCGACCGCCGGTGAGCAGGCCGCCGAGCGCCAGCAGTGTGGACAGCGGCGCCTGCGGCGGCAGCGAGGGGGCGCCGGCCAGCGGCAGGGCGAGGTTCGTCGTCTCTTTCACGGGATGCCTCCGGGAACGGGTCATGGGGAGCCTTCCGCGTGGATTTTCCGGGTCTGCCGGCCTAATATATTGACATTACGCCTCAATAATTTGACTTAACGCCTCAACCGCAGCCCATGGCAACGCCCCGACTCCCCTCCCCGACCGACGCCACGCTCAGCGGTGCGCTGGCCGGCCTGCTGCTCGGCTTCCTGGACGCCCGCGGGCTCGCCGCGCGGGCCTGCCGCGCGCGGCTCACGCACTGGCGGCCGGACGGCCGCATACCCGCCGTGGAATGGGCACGCTGCCTGCAGCTGATACAGGCCGAGCACCCGCACCCTGCGCTCGGGCTGGAGATTGCGCAGTACATCCAGCCTGAACATGCCGGGCCGCTGGCCTACCTGGCCCTGGCCTGTGACGACATGGGCGAGCTGATGGCGCAGCTGGAGCGCTTCCATCGCCTGATGTGGCAGGGCTTCGCGGTGGAGGTGCTGCGCAGCGACGCCGACATCACCCTGCGCTGGACGCCGTACCAGGCGCCACCGCCGGCGGCGCTGGACATTGCGCGGCTCGCCTTCGAAACCGGCATCGCCGGCATCGTGCACCTGTTCCGCATGCTCGCGGGCAAGCACTTCACCCCCGCGGCGGTGACGCTGCTGGGGGCGGCGCCTGCGGACCGGCGGCCGTACGACGCCTGCTTTGGCTGCCCGGTCAGTTTCAGTGCCGGCACCTCGTCACTGACCTACCGCAGCGCCGACCTGCGCATGCCCATCCACACCCGTAACAGCGCGCTGCGGCAACTGGTGGAACGCCAGGCGCTGGCGCAGCTGCGTGCGATTGCGCCCACCGATGTCTTTCTGGCCGGCTTCCGGCCGGCGCTCTTGCGTGCGCTCAATACCGGCACGCCGACACTGGCGGTGGTGGCGGCCGAACTTGGCCTGTCGCGCGCCAGCCTGCAGCGCCGCCTGCAAGCGCGCGACACCAGCTTCCAGCAGGCGCTGGACAGGGTGCGCTTCGAGATGGCGATGATGTATCTGGAGAATCCGGGGCTGTCGCTGACCGAGATCGGCCTGCTGCTGGCGTTCTCGGAGCAGAGTGCATTTTGTCGGGCCTTCCGCCGTTGGAGCGGCCAGACCCCGAGAGCCTTCCGTGCACGACCCGGCAGGGCGATGCCATCACCGGCGGATGACGGCGGCCCCGCACACCTCACCTGACGACGGCATCATCGGTTATGGCACAGGCAGTCCGCTGAAAATTGCGCCGCCACCCGCACAAGGGATGGCGGCCTGCTGCCGGCAATAAAAAACGGGAGCACGTGCTCCCGTATTTTATTCGCCTGCCGAAAGGTCTTTTCAGTGTGCGGTTATTGCCGGCCACACGGCGCTCACTTGCCCGCCGGATGCCCCGCCTTCTCGATGGCTTCTTTCACCTGCGGCGGCATATAGGTTTCATCATGCTTGGCCAGCACTTCTTCGGCTTCGACCACGCCATTCACGAAGCGGCCGTTGGCCACAATGCCCTGCCCTTCGCGGAACAGGTCGGGCAGGATGCCGGTATAGGTCACGTCCACCTGCTCTTTCAGGTCGGTGAGCGTGAAGCGAACCGCCAGCGAATCCGGCTCGCGGTGCAGCGAGCCTTGCATCACCAAGCCGCCTACCTGCAAACGCTGGCCTTCGGGGGCACCGGCTTCCGCCAGCTGCGTGGGCGTATAAAAAAGATTGATGTTCTGGCGCAGCGCATAGGTAGCGAGCGCAACGGCAATGCCGACACCCACCACGAGCGCGATGAGGATGTAGAGCGTTTTTTTGCGTTTGGCATTGAGTGTGAATGACATGACTGCCTCAGGGTTGGCGCCCGTCCCGGGCCTCGCGTTTCAGTTGGGCCAGTTGCTCCCGCTGCCAGCGCCGCCGGCGCACTACCGGCTGCACGATATTCCAGACCACCACGGCCAGTGTCAGACCATAGGCGGCCCACACATAGGGCCCGTGCGGGCGGCCGTTCCAGTTCATCACCAGAAATTCGGCGAATGATTCAAACGCCATGACTGGCCTCCGCTTTCACGATGTCGCGCACCCACTGCGTGCGGCGCTCGCGCTCCAGAATCTCGTTACGTGTGCGCGCCAACACCGTTGCCGCAAAAAAAGCATAAAAGCCGAGCAGCATGATGATTAACGGCAGGTACATTTCTGGCGGCATGGCCGGGCGCTCCGTCACCTTGAACGTGGAGCCCTGGTGCAGGGTGTTCCACCACTCCACCGAGTATTTGATGATGGGCAGGTTGACCACGCCCACCAGCGAAAGAATCGCGGCGGCTTTGGCAGCGCTGGCGGCACTTTCGTAGGCGGAATACAGGCCGAGCACGCCGAGGTACAGGAACAGCAGGATGAGCATGGAAGTCAGGCGCGCATCCCAGACCCAGTAAGTGCCCCAAGTGGGTTTGCCCCAGACGGCGCCGGTGAACAGCGCGAGAAAGCAGAACCAGGCGCCGATGGCCGCGGTGGAGCGCGCGACCATCTCCGCGGTCTTCACTTTCCACACCAGGCTGATCAGGCCACAGGCGGCCATGAGCACATAGCCACCCATGGCAATGCTGGCCGCAGGTACGTGGATATAGATGATGCGGTAGCTGTGACCCTGCTGATAGTCGGGCGGCGCGAACGCCAGCCCCCACACCGTGCCGAACGCCAGCAGCGCGCCGGCCACCAGCCACAGCCAAGGCAGCCACTGCCCGCTGATGTCATAGAAATGTCGCGGGCTCACCGTGCGATTGATGTAGGCCCAGACCGCCTTCCACATGAGCACCTCTGCTCGGTTGTTCAGGGGCGCCGGCTGATGCCGGCGCCGTTCGATTCGTTAGTGCGTGGGCCTGATGCTGTGGCCCGGCTTTTGTACCTCTGCGAGGCTTTGTCCTTTTGGGAGGCCCGGAATAACCCCGTCCGCCCTGAGCCCTTGAACTGCCCTGTCGAAGCGCATGCTGACTCATCAACTCAAGGGCTTAGTCTGGGCACTTCTGACGCCTTAGAGCCGGGTACTTCGCGGCTGAAGCCGCTCCACACCCACCTCGTATCACTCCCATAACACCCACTTGGCACTGCTCTCACAAAACCAGTTTGAAGCGGCTCTCACCACAGTCTCACCAGAACAGATCAGCGCCTTAGCCACCGCGTACGGATGAATCCGCAGCTACAGGTGTCAGTCGCTTTAGCCGCCGCTGGCGATACGCAACGAGGCGGCGACAGCGAACGGCACCAGTGTCAGGGCCAGCACCAGAAACGCGCCCAGCAGTGCCAAATAGCCGGCCACTGGCATGCCCAGTACCGCGGCCTGCACAGCGCCGGTGGCAAAGACCACCACGGGCACCATCAGCGGCAATGTGATCAACGGCACGAGCGCACCGGCACGCCGCAGCGCCACGGTCAGGCCGGCGGCAATCGCGCCCACCAGACTCAGCACCGGCGTGCCCAGCAGCAGCGTCAGCATCAGCACCGGCAACACCGCTGCCGGCAGGGCCAGCATTATCGCTGCCACCGGGCTCAACACCACCAGCAAAAAACCGGTTTGCAGCCAGTGCGCCAGCACTTTGGCCAGCACCAGTAACGGCAGAGGCGATGGCGCGACCAGCATCTGCTCCAACGCGCCGTCCTCCATGTCTTGCCGGAACAGGCTATCGAGCGAGAGCAGCATCGCCAGCATGGCCGCCACCCAGATTACGCCCGGCGCCATGAGCTGCAATTGCGAGGCCTCGGGCGTGACCGCCAGCGGAAACAAGGTCACCACCAACAGGAAAAACCCCAGCGGCGTCAGCCAGTCGCCGGGCTGACGCAGGGCGAGGCGCAGGTCGCGCACCAGCAGGGCCAGCACCGGCTTCATTCGCCGTCTCCCGACACGTCGCCGTCCGCCGCTACCGGCCGGAAAGCGGCCACGTCCAGACGTGATACCGGAAAGCCCGGCGCAAACTCGTGATGCGTCGTTAGCAGCACCATGCCGCCAGCCGCCGCGTGATCGCGCAGCCAGCCTTCCAGCTCGGCCACGCCTTGGCGGTCAATCGCGGTAAAGGGTTCATCGAGAATCCACAGCGGGCTGGCCTCTACAAAGAGCCGGGCCAGGCCGGCACGGCGGCGCTGCCCTGCAGAAAGGCGAGCCAGCGGTACATCTTCGTAGCCGTAGAGACCAGTTTTCTCGAGAGCAGCGTCCACAGCAGCCGGCTCAGGCGACAGGCCACGAAGCCGGGACAGCCAACGCAGATTCTCACGTGGAGAGAGCATCAGCTTGAGGCCGGGCTGGTGCCCGAGCCAGGTCATCTCGCGCAAAAACCGGTCGGCGTCGTCGATCAGCGACTCGCCTTTCCAGCGCACATCGCCACGATCCAGCGGGAACAGGCCGGCAATCCCCGACAACAAGGTGGTTTTGCCCGCGCCGTTAGGGCCGGCCACTTGCAGCACCTCGCCCGGCGCCAGACAGAAGTCCAGGCCGGTAAACAGCACGCGATCATCGCGGGAGGCTTGCAGGTGGCGGGCATCAAGCACGGTAGAGGGCTACCCAGGGGCAATACAAAGTGGGCGCGATTATAGCCATGCCCGGGGCGAGCCGGCAGCGTGACAAGCGGCCGGGCGCAATAAACCAACAAAGCGGACGCGTGACAATAACGATGCACGACACACAGGAGCACCTGAAAACGGACGCATGCGTTTGTGGCCTCGCCATTTCCCGGATAGCCCGTCATTCCTGTGCGGCGGCCCTGCTGTGCAACGGCGGCTACCAGACCCGGATCAAATGACTTTTTCGTCAAACTGTTAAGATGCCGCTCACCCCAACCCGCAAGGAGCCCGGTATGGCCCGCCACTTTGCCCGTATTGAAGATTGCCTGGATGATCTGCTCACCCGTGTCGGCAATCGCCTCACCCTCGGTATTCCGCTGGGTATCGGCAAACCCAATCCGCTGGTCAACGCCCTCTATGCCCGTGCGCGTGCCAATCCGGGACTGCAGTTGCGCATCCTGACGGCGCTCTCGCTGGAAAAACCCAAGGCCGGCAGCGACATGGAAGCCCGCTTTCTGGACCCCTTCGTGGCCCGCCTCTACGGCAACTATCCCGACCTCGACTATGTGCGCGACCGCCACAAGGGCCAGACACCACGCAATGTGGAGGTGGTGGAATTCTTCCTGAAGTCCGGCGACTACCTGAGCAACGACTACGCGCAACAACACTACCTGAACAGCAACTACACCCATGTCGCCCGCGACATGATCCTGCAAGGCGTGAACGTGGTCGCACAGGCGGTGGCCGTGCGTGAGCGTGGCGGCAAGACCGAATACTCCCTGAGCTGCAATCCGGATGTGACGTTGGACATGATGCCCTTGCTGAAAAGCAGCGGCCACAAGGTTTACAGCGTGCTGGCTGTGAACCGCGAACTGCCGTTCATGGAAAACGACGCCATCGTCAATCCGGATGATTTTGACGCGATTGTCGAAGACCCCAGCTGCACCCACACGCTTTTCTGCGCACCCAACATGAAGGTGGCCACCAGCGATTACGCCATCGGCCTGTATGTCAGCACGCTAGTGAAAGACGGTGGCACGCTGCAAATCGGCATCGGCTCGCTGGGCGACGCCATTGCGCATGCCCTTATCTTGCGTGAGCGCCATAACGACGCTTATATCGCGGCCACTCAAGCGCTGGGGGCGCCTCAGACCGATGTTGCACCGTTCCGGCAAGGCCTCTACGGCTGCTCGGAAATGTTCGTCAACGGCTTCATGGCACTGATTGAAGCCGGAGTACTGCGCCGAGAAGTGTTTGACCACGAAGGCCTCCAGGCACTGCTCAACAGTGGCCGGATGACAACGACGCCTGATGCGTCCTCCCTGCCTGCCTTGCTGGAGGCACGCGTGATTGGCTCGCCGCTCTCAGCCGCCGATGTCGACTTCCTGAAGCATTACGGCATTTTCCGTGACGATGTGCTGCTACGCGGCAGCACCTTGCACAGTGATGGCAAGACCATGCCGGCAATACCGGACGACGCCGCCGCACTCGCCCTCATCAACCGGCATTGCCTCGGCCAGCGGCTGCGTCATGGCATTTCCATGCATGGCGGCTTTTTCCTCGGCCCACGCGATTTCTACGAAAAGCTGCGGCAACTGGATGACGCAAGCCGCGCCCGCATCGGCATGACGCGCATCGGCTTCATCAACCAACTGTATGGCCAGGAATCTCTAGCCATGCGGCAACGTCGCGATGCACGCTTCGTCAACACCTGCATGATGATGACGCTGCTGGGGGCCGCCGTGTCTGACGGCCTCGACTCCGGCAAGCTCGTCAGTGGTGTGGGCGGCCAGTACAACTTTGTGGCCCAGGCGCATGAAATCGAGGGTGCCCGCTCCATTCTCATGCTGCGCGCCACTCGCCAGGCACGTGGCCAGACCGTCTCCAACATCGTCTGGAACTACGGCCACACCACCATCCCGCGCCACCTGCGCGACATCGTGGTAACGGAATACGGCATTGCCGATCTGCGCGGCCAGACCGACGCCACCATCATCAAGCGCCTGCTGGCCATCACCGACTCCCGCTTCCAGCCCGAGCTACTGGCAATTGCGCGCGACGCTGGCAAGATCGAACCCGAATATGAAATTCCGGAAGCCCAGTTGCACAACCTTCCTGAAAATGTGAAAGCGCGCTTGAGTGCACTGAGCAGCGCCAACCTGCTCCCCGACTTTCCCTTCGGCAGCGATTTCACACCGGAAGAACTGGCCATCATCCGCATCCTGCAGCGCATGAAAGAAAATGCCGAGCACCCGCTGCAAATGGTGAAGGCACTGGTGGCGGGGCTACGCGAAGAAAAAACCGTTCCGGCGGCCTGGCTGGAGCGCTTGCAGCTCGACAATCCGGAAACACTGCGCGAAAAACTGCTACGCCAGCTTTTTATCGGCAACGTCTGATGATGACCATCGCCAGACTCCGCATGCAGGACGCCAGCACCGGAGAGGTCCGGCGCTAGCGTCTGATACAGCCGTCTGATACAGGCGGCGGTATCAAACGAATGGATACAGGCCTGTGTCATCGACAGCCCTCCGCCAAGCCGCTAGCGTCTGCCTGAGTACAGTCAATGACTTGAGACCCCATGAGCCAGCACAGTTTCCCCCGCGACATTCCCGTTGGTATCAGCCAGTGCCTGCTGGGCGACAGCGTGCGTTACGACGGCAGCCACAAACACTCGAAATACTGCACCCAGACCTTGGGCACCTATTTCAGCTTTGTGCCAGTCTGCCCGGAAATGGGCATCGGCATGGGCGCCCCGCGTGAGGCCATCCACTTGCAGGGCGCGCTCGAGCACGATGTCATCCGTGCCGTCGGTAATCGCACCGCCACACTCGACGTCACCGAAAAACTGGAAGCCTATGGCCGCGAAAAAGGCCGTGAGCTCACCCAGCTTTGCGGCTATATCCTGATGGGGCGGTCGCCCAGTTGCGGCATGGAGCGCATCAAGGTCTATCACGCGAATGGCAACCCGCTGGGCAAGACCAGCGCAGGGCTTTACGCCCGCGAGTTCATGAAGGCGCAACCGCTGCTCCCCGTGGAAGAAGAAGGCCGGCTACAGGATGTCCGACTGCGCGAAAACTTTGTGGCCCGCGTGTTCGCCTACCAACGTTGGCGTGCGCTGAATGAAAAAGGACTGACCCTGGCATCCTTGCAAGACTTCCATGCCCGGCACAAATACCTGCTGCTGTCGCATCACCAACCGGCCTACCGCTATCTGGGCCGCGTCGTGGCCATGGCGCATCAGCGCCCTCTGGCGGATGTGGCCGAAGAATACGGCCGCGTGTTCATGGAAACGCTGAAGAAAGTGGCCAGCAACCGCAATCACAGCAATGTGCTGCAACATCTCATGGGCTATATCAAGAACGAGCTGGACACCCCCGCCAAGCAGGAACTACTGCACCTTATCGAGGAGTACCGTCAGGGCCGTGTTCCGCTGATTGCGCCGTTCACCCTGCTACGCCACTACCTGAAAAAGCACCCCAACGCCTATATCGAACGTCAGGTTTATCTGGAGCCCCACCCGGCCGACCTGATGCTGAGAAACTTCATCTGACACTTGCCGGCAGGGGCAAAGCTGGCAAGACAGACAGGCTTTCGCTCACCTGCTAGCATCCGCCCTCTCCTCCTGACTGCTGACCCCTCATCACATGGAACTGATTGATTTCATCCTGCACATCGACCGGCATCTCACCGAATTTGTGGCCGCCAATGGCGCGTGGATCTACGGCCTGCTCTTCCTTATCGTGTTTGTGGAGACAGGGCTTGTGGTCATGCCCTTCCTGCCGGGTGACAGCCTGCTGTTTGCGGCGGGCGCCATTGCAGCCACTGGCGGCATGGACCCATGGCTGATGGGAAGTCTGCTGTTTGTGGCCGCCGTGCTGGGCGACACCGTCAACTATCACGTCGGCCATTACATCGGGCCGCGCGTGTTCGACATGCAGTCACGCTGGATCAAGCGCGAATACCTGCTCAAGACCCAGGCTTTTTTTGAAAAGCACGGAGGCAAAACCGTCATCATTGCGCGCTTCATGCCGTTTGCCCGTACCTTCGCGCCATTCGTGGCCGGCGTCGGCTCGATGCAATACCCACGCTTTCTGGCTTACAACGTGATCGGCGCTTTTCTTTGGGTAGTGTCATTCGTGACACTGGGCTATTACTTCGGCAATTTGCCGGTGGTGAAGGAAAACTTCACGCTGGTGATTTTTGCCATCATCCTTCTTAGTGTCACACCGGGCGTGATCGAATATCTGCGCCACCGCTACGCCAAAAAACCTGCCTGAACGTCTCAGCAATCTCTGCATGGCCACACTCCCGATGGCATGAGTGCCGTATGACGGCTTGAAGACACTGGCCTCCCGCCTACGTGCCACCGGAAGCATTGTTGGGGCGCGCAAGCCCAGCCACTCAGAACCTCGCCGGCGGCAAAGGCTCCACGGGCCCACTCAGTCTGTGAACGGTGGACCCTCGTAGCTCACCGCGATCACGTAAAAAATGCCCCGCCCTGCCGGGCGTTCCACGATGACCTCGTCATCCACCGCTTTCTTCAGCAGCGCGCGCGCCATCGGGGCATCAATGCTGATCCAGTGCTTGCTGGTGTCAGTCTCGTCCGTACCGACGATGCGCAAATGCAGCAACTCGCCAGTGTCGGCCTCCTCCAGTACCACCCACGCACCGAAAAATATGCGGCTGGGGTCGGCAGGCTTCTGATCCACCACCTTCAGCACTTCCAGCCGCTTCATCAGGAAGCGCACACGCCGGTCGATCTCGCGCAGCATTTTCTTGCCGTAGATGTACTCCGCGTTTTCGGAGCGGTCACCCATGGCTGCCGCCTCTGAAACAGCTCGTGTGACTTCCGGCCGGCGCACGCGCCAGAGAAAGTCGAATTCGTCTTTCAGGGTCTTGTGGCCCTCGGGCGTGATGAGCGGAGTACGCGGCCCCAGGTCACTCGGCGGGCGATAGCGGGTCATGGGCAGGAACGACGGCAACAGCAGGAAGAGGCGGCGATTCTGCCCTGTCCTGCCCGCCCTCGGAAATCCCCCCCTGATCGCTCGGCCAAAGGCATGCCATGTCGCCAGGAAGCTCGCAAAAAGCTGAACACATTGCAGCGCCGGAACTTCGCCACCTGTTGCAACATGCCGATCATGTTTCAACAAGGCTCTCCTGAGCCGGTCCAAGGGTTCAGCATGAGCGGATTTTTAGCGTTATTGATTCACCGCTCGCCCAGAGCCGGTCGACGGACATGCAGGTATGCGAAGGAATATTTTCAGCAGCCGGTCAGGAATGCTCTGAACCACCACGATTCTGATGGCAGGCGTCGCTGTAACGACTTGAAGACACTGGGTACTCCGCTGGAGCCGGAGACGACGAAAATCCAGCGGCCCAAAACATCTCTCAGCGCCGGACCGGACGCTTCTGCAGTTTGCGTTGCAGCGTCCGGCGGTGCATGCCGAGCAAGCGCGCGGTTTCGGAAATATTGCCTTCGTTCTCGGCCAGCACCTTCTGGATATGCTCCCACTCCAGCCGGTCTACTGACATCGGTGCCGCCTCCAGCACGGTTTGCTCGGCCATCACGGTTGCCCCGCGCAGAGCGGCCAGAATTTCATCCGCATCCGCCGGTTTGGCAAGGTAGTTCAGTGCCCCGAGTTTGACGGCCTCTACTGCCGTCGCAATGCTGGCATACCCCGTCAGCACCACCACAGGTAACCCGGGCGACAGCGCCAGTAACGGCGGCAGCAAATGCAGCCCGGAAGCGCCCGCCAGTTTGAGGTCTAGTACACAGCCATCAAAGCGGTGTTGACGCAGCAATTGCAGCGCGGCATCGCCATCAGCGGCGCCCTCCGCCTGCAAGCCACGACGCGTAAAAGCACGCACCAGCGTCTGACGGAACACCTCATCGTCATCCACCACCAGCAGACGCAACATCAGACGGCGCTCCCGGCGGGTAACAGCACACGCCAAGGCAGACACAGCCGCGTCAGGGTTCCGCCCTGCCGCAAGGTCTGCATTTCGATGCGCCCCCCCAGCGGATTAAGACTGGCGTGGCTCAGGAAATACCCCAGCCCGAGCCCGTCCGGCTTGTCACTGACAAAGGGCTGGCCCAATCGCGCGGCAATATCCGGCGCAATACCGGGGCCGTCGTCGCGAATATTGATGCAGCAGAAATCGCCTTCGTCGGTGACGTCGATCTCTACCGTGTTGCGCGCGGCCTGCGCCGCATTGTCGAGCAAATTGACGAGCACCTGTTGCAGTGCCGGCGCAATCGCCAGCTCTTGCTCAGCAGAGCTCTGCTCAGAAACCACAGGTTTCTGTTCGGGCGGCACAAGCCCCTGTGCCGGCATCGCCAATTTTTGCATCGGAAATGTTGCCGGCAGACGGAACTGGCGGGCGGGATGCACCACCTCCATCCGTTCAACCGTGGCGGACACAAAACGCGCCAGCGTCATCCGGCGAGGCTCACCACCAGCCTGAGCGCGCAACTCGTTGAGAATGTCACGGCACAGCGCAAGCTGACGGCGCAGCACCGCCACGTCTTCACGCAAAGGAGAATCTGCGGGCAAATCCGTTTCGATATCGCGGGCAATCACGGTCATGGTCGACAGTGGCGTCCCCAGCTCGTGTGCTGCCCCTGCCGCCAGCGCGCCCAACGCCACTACCTGCTCGCGCTGCAGCAGACGCTCCTGCTGTTCGGCCAACTGGTGATCCTGCTCACGCAGGGCACCGCTCATACGGCTGACAAAGAAAGTGATGAGGCCAGCACTGAGCAGAAAGTTGATCCACATGCCGAAAATATGCAGATCGAACCCGTTTCCG
>JAUXNL010000290.1 GCA_030684415.1 Moraxellaceae bacterium
CTGCTGGAAATTGAAAGACTGTCCCTCACCCCCGGCCCCTCTCCCGGAGGGAGAGGGGAGTATCTGTCATCGCTTGGCGTGTGGCGCAACTTGCGCGCGAACTCGCCATTTTCTTTGCGCATACGACATCCTTGTCGTTGGGCCTTGCCTCCCCTCACACCAGCCCTCTCCCCGCTAGCGGGGAGAGGGCGCAAAACAGGCCGGCGTTGAATCCCCCATGATCGGGAGAACCCCAACACCGCTCACCCAGGGCAGAGCGGTACGGCTTATTGCTTTTTGGCGGCCTCTTCGAGCGCGGCCACGGCGGGGAGCACTTTGCCTTCGACAAACTCGAGGAAGGCGCCACCGCCGGTAGAGATATAGGAAATCTTGTCGCTGACGCCGTATTTGTCGATGGCGGCGAGCGTGTCGCCACCACCTGCAATCGAGAAAGCACTGCTCTCGGCAATCGCCAGCGAAAGCGCCTTGGTGCCTTCACCGAACTTGTCGACTTCAAACACACCCACCGGGCCGTTCCACAAAATCGTCTTGCTGCTTTTGAGCAGATCGGCAAATTGTGCGGCCGTTTTCGGGCCGACATCGAGAATCATGTCGTTGTCGCCCACGTCTTCAACGCTTTTCACAACGGCAGGTGCGGCGTTCACAAACGCCATGAAGTCATCAATGGGGCCGGTGACTTCGGCCACCACCACATCCACCGGCAGTGGCACGCTGACTTTGGCGGCAATCGCTTTGGCCGTATCGATGAGATCGTGCTCGCACAGCGATTTGCCGACCTTGTATCCCGCGGCAGCAAGGAAGGTATTGGCAATGCCACCGCCCACAATCAGTTGATCGCAAAGCGTGGAAAGCGACGTGAGCACATCAAGCTTGGTCGAGACTTTGGAGCCCGCCACAATCGCCACCATCGGCCGTGCAGGTGCCGCCAGTGCCTTGTGCAGCGCCTCCAGCTCGGCCGCCAGCAGCGGGCCCGCGGCGGCCACTTTCGCAAAGCGCGCCACGCCATGGGTCGAACCTT
>JAUXNL010000305.1 GCA_030684415.1 Moraxellaceae bacterium
ACAGGATTTTCTTGGCCCCATCAAAGCGCAAGAAAGTGCACAGGCAGACATTCTCACTCATATTTTTAAAAATTGAATTTCATGAACCTCTGTTTAACAGCATGCTGAAAAATGATTTTCAGCATGCTGTTTCTCAGCC
Organism: Moraxellaceae bacterium; assembly: GCA_030684415.1. Classification (GTDB taxonomy): domain Bacteria; phylum Pseudomonadota; class Gammaproteobacteria; order Pseudomonadales; family Moraxellaceae; genus UBA2031. The sequence continues at coordinate 140 of JAUXNL010000305.1, forward strand.
AATGATGGACGGGTCGCGAATCAATCACACTTGAGTGATTGATTCAGCGTAGAGCGATTCCGGACATGTGCAGGAATCACTGGCTGAAAAAGGCCTGATGGGCGTTTTTTCAGGAAGCTGTTAAACACACCTGCAAAAACTGCCCACCAAAAAAAGCCCGTCACGCTCTCACGCAACAGGCAAAATAATCATCACTGGCTAAATTTTTTCCGGGAAATCATTTCCCGGCAAATACCATTACCCTCCGTCAATGACTGCGACGGCAGGCATCAAGCACGATTACCGCGCATGGCTTGTGGCAATGAACTTCTTTACTTGCCGACTGGCCTCATCGTGGCTGATGGCATAACGCCCTTGCACCAGACTGGCGAGCTTCTGCTCATGCCCACCCGACTTCACCAACTCATCTTCTGTGAGCTTGCCCCAGGTTGTTCTTGCAGCGCCCACCTGCTGCTGCCATTTGGCGGCATCGCCGTCCGCGGCTTTCGGCTGCTGCGACTGCGCGGCTATTGGCGCCGAGCCTGCGTTTGCAGATGATGCGGCAGCGTTTTTGCCATTGGTAATCGGCGGTGCGGGCTGATCCGATGGCTCTTGCACCGGCACATCACCTGGCTCTGCCTGCTTTTCATGCTGACCTTGCTGCTGATGCTGCGTTTGCTCTTTCTGGGGCTGATGCTGTTGTGGCTGCTGCGGCGACTGATGCTTTTGCTCGGCCGGCGTCTGGCTCTGCGACTGATTGCCTGACGGGTTCTTGTTGCTGCCAGGCTGCGATTCTTTTGACTTGTCCATGGTGACCTCTGCTGATGTCTGACGCACGCCTGATGGCGACGCGCCAAGGCAGGACACCATGGCCTCATCGGCAAGCCATGTCCGTTCGCTGCCGAGCATAACGACCCGACGCCGCACCACCTGAGGATTAACACAAGACAAACGTTAACAGCTTGCTGAAAAATGCTTTTCAGCAAGCTGTTTCTCGACCAAGAATGGCCGGGTCGCGAATCAACCACTCTTGAGTGATGGATTCAGCGTAGAGCGACTCCGGACATGTGCCGGAATCGCGGACTGGAAAAAGCCCGGATGGGCTTTTCCCAGCAAGCGGCTAGCGCATCAAGCAGCCGACAACGCTTCGCGATTACGGAACTCCTGCAACAATTCCCCCTGCTGGCCAAACAGCTTTTCACGCCACATTTTTTCCAGCACGCGCGTGTCGTGTTGCGCAGGATGAAAGTCTGCCCGGATGAAGTCGGGCATTTTCGGCAGAATGCTGCTGATGAAGCCTCCCCGACCAAACAATTCGCGCAAGCCTCGACGATGCTCACGCCAATTCAAGCGCTGCGAATCCTTCGCCACCAACCACGCCCAGCTGAACACGATACCCGGTGCTAGTGCCGCCACAACCAACGGGCCAGCCAACAATCGCTCGGCATGGGTGCCGTGCACCTGATCGAGCACGTCATACGCCACGGCCTTGTGCTCCAGCTCTTCCAGCGCATGCCAGTACCAGAGCTTGAGCATTTCCGGGTCAGACGTTTGCTGGAAGCGGTCATCGGTGAGCCACTGCTCCGCCAGCAGCGCGGTGAAATGCTCCATGAAGGTAGTGCAGGCCAGTTGCTGGCGCGCCGGCAGCTTCTCCAGCAGACCGAGGCTGATGCGGATCATGCGTTCCGGCATGGCCACATCAATGCCGCGCTCCGCGAAAAACGCATTGAGGCGTTCATGTTCACGACCATGCAGGGCTTCTTGCCCCATGAAACCGGAAATTTCAGCGCGCAACTTCGGGTCGTTGATGCCTTCGCGGAAATGGCGCACCGACTCCATGAAGAAACGCTCGCCGGGCGGAAAAATCCCCGACATCACCACGAACAGGCTGCTGGCCAATGCATTGCCGTTAAAAAACGCATGCCGCGCTTGGTCGGCAGGCTGGCGGAACTCCAGTTGCCGGGGAGGAATGCCAACGCTGGCACCCGTCATACGGCGGCCAGAAGCAGGGGATACAGGGGCGTGAGCCGTCATGCTGATTCTCCTCATTCTTTTGAGGCCTGGGTGATTGACTGGCCAGACCATGAATGGGAGGCTATTCCGAGCTTTTATTCGGATTCAACTCGGTTAGCTCGCGGCAACCGTACGCCAGTCCGTCTTCATTCACTCGTTCGACACGGCTCTCCTCATGACACGCATCCCTCGCCAGAAACGCGCACTTGCCACCGTCGATGCGATTGTCGAGGCCGGCTTCCTTGCCGTCGCTGAACACGGCGAGGCCGGCGCCACCACCAATCATATTGCCGAGATTGCCGGCATCAGCGTGGGCTCGCTCTACGAATACTTCCGCAACAAGGAGGCCATCTACACCGCCATGCAGGAGCGCATGGTCAATGATGCCGTGACCATGATCCAGCCACTGGTTAACGAGGTGGTGCAACTGGACGTCCGCGATGCCGTGAAAACCCTCTTGCACCACTTCGAGACATTTCTCAGGGACAACGACGGCCGCTATCTGAAGTATGCCCAGCACTCGCTCAACGTCAGCGTAAAGCTGCATGTGGAGCCACTGATCCGGCTGCTGCAAGAGCTGGTCATGCGCTATGCCATGCAGCAT
>JAUXNL010000441.1 GCA_030684415.1 Moraxellaceae bacterium
GACCGTGGCCGCTTCTGCTTCTCGGAAGTGAACATCAAGATTCCGTTCACGCCGGTGATGACCGACATCATCAAGCTGCTGCCGGATGCACAGGCGCTGCGTGACCTCGCCCTCACCGGTAAGGCGGTAGGCGGCGAAGAAGCCAAGCTGATGAAAGTGGCCGACAGCATCCACAGCGAAGCCGAATTGCTCCCCACCGCCCTCACCTTCGCCGGCCAGATGGCCACCAAGCACCGCGCCACGTACGCCGCCATCAAGCACAGCCTGCGCCCGGCGCTGGTCGGCGTTGCGCGTGAGCGGGGCCTGCTTCGTGCCTGAGCTGGTCGCCGGCAAAGCCGTTGCCCTGAGCACGCGCGTCACCCGCGTATTGGCGCCCAACCCCGGCTTCATGACCGGGCCGGGCACCAACAGCTATCTCATCGGCACGCACGACATTGCCGTGCTCGATCCGGGCCCGGCCGATGAGAGCCATGTCGAGGCCCTGCTCGCGGCCGCCGCGGCGCTAGGCGGCCGCATCCGCTGGATTGTGCTCACGCACACGCACCAGGACCATGCGCCCGCCGCGCTTGCCATCAAGGCCCGTACCGGTGCCGACATCCTCGGGCAGTCGCCCCTGCCGGGCGACCCGGCCCAAGCGCTGATCCGCGCCGACCGCGAACTGGCCGATGGCGACACCCTGGCCACCGACGAGTTCACCCTGCGGGCCGTGCACACCCCCGGCCACGTCGGCAACCACTTCTGCTACCGCCTTGAGGAGGAGTCGCTGCTGTTCAGCGGCGACCACCTCATCAACGGCTCCACCGTCGTCATCATTCCGCCGTCCGGCAACATGGCCGACTACCTGCGCTCGCTGGAAAAACTCACGCAGCAAGACATTGCCGTGATAGCGCCCGGCCATGGCGATCTGATTGAAAACGCGCAGGCCATCATCCAGTTCACGATTCATCACCGCCTAGCGCGAGAAGCAAAAGTGCTGTCAAAACTGCATCCCGCGCCGCAAACCATCGATGTGCTAACGCCACAGGTGTACGACGACGTGAATCCGGCACTGCACCCGGTGGCGCGGTATTCGCTGCATGCGCATCTGATCAAGTTGCGCGATGAAGGGCGTGTGCACGAAGGGGATGATGGCTGGCGGATATGACGGCCTGTTCCTCCTCAGCCGCGTCGGTCGTTCTTGTGGAGAGTGACCTACGTTCGAGCTGATCTTGCCCAACGGGGACTTCGTCGGCGCACAGTGAGTATTTTTCTGTGGATGTTGGCGCAGGGCTAGACGTTAGTTGCGGCGTAGCTTCCGCTGCAATTGATAACGGCGTTTCGCTGCGCTTGGCTGAGTTTCGTTGTCTCTCTGCTATCGCGTTGCGCCTCGCCGGCGGGGCCGGTGCCCTCATACATTTGCGATTGGTGGGTTTTTTGAGGCTCCGTGGTGGAGCTAGCGTTGGTGTGACTCGCTGCGCTTGGCTGAGTTTCATTGTTTCTCTGCGAGGGCGGTGCGCCTCGCCGGCGGGGCCCAGAAGGGCCGCTCCGCGGCGGCCCCTCTGGACACCCCACGCGCCCCCGCATGTCTGCCCCGCTGTGCGTGGTGCCCTCTCTGCGCACAACCGGCTGATCGGGTCGCGCAGATTCGGCCTCCTGCCTCAACTGCGCTAAGCCGCACATCCCTGTGCAGCTTCCCCGGCCGGCCGTGCTCCGTTCGGCAGACAAGAGGGGGGATGAGTGACA
>JAUXNL010000445.1 GCA_030684415.1 Moraxellaceae bacterium
ATCACGAGTCGATCGACGAGATGAAGCATGCCGACCGCCTGATCGAGCGCATTCTTTTTCTGGAAGGTCTGCCGAACCTTCAGGACATGCACAAAATCCTGATTGGCGAGAATGTAGAGGAGATTCTCCGCTGCGACCTCAAGCTGGAGATGCATGGCCATCCGGATCTCAAGGCTGCGATTGCGCATTGTGAGCAGGTGGGCGACTACGGCTCGCGCGAACTGTTCGAAGATATCCTGCAGAGTGAGGAGGAGCATATCGACTGGCTGGAGACGCAGTTGGAGCTGATTCAGCGTATCGGGCTGCAAAACTATCAGCAGTCGATGATGTGATATCCCTTTTCTTGGGAATTTCGCCACAGGCTGTGTGCGATATATCGCACACAGCCTGTGCGCCTTTGTAGCTTCATCGCGTGGTTTATCGGGCTGTCTGTTGGTGATTTAATTCATAACTATCTGATAAGTATAGTTTTATTTTCAAGTCTCTTCTGGTGGAAACCGGCTGTCCTGGCACAGCCCCCCATTGCGAAGAGCGCTGATTTCCCTAGTATTGGCTCTGTCGCAAGGGATGTGACGGGAAACGGATTCAAGGTCAGGATGACCTCTCTAAGGACAGAGAACACGGAAGTGACAGGTCAGCGGGCAGGGAGCTTGTGATCTGTAGACGAGGGGCGGTTTACCGCCCCTTTTTATTGCCCGCGATTTGTCTTTTCCAGCAAGCGCGGCACAAAAAAGGCAGCCATCAGGCTGCCTTTTTGCGTTTCAGTCGTACAGTGTTTGCATCAGCGCTCGAGCAAGGCCAGCTTGCCGGGCTTCCCGTCCCATTCCTTGGCGTCGGCAGGCTCATCACCTTTTTGGGTGATGTTGGGCCAGATTTCAGCCAGTTCGGCGTTCAGTTGCGTGAACTCCTTTTGGCTCGCGGGGACTTCATCTTCCGAGAAAATGGCGTTGGCCGGGCACTCTGGCTCGCAGAGTGCACAGTCGATGCACTCGTCAGGGTGTATCACGAGAAAGTTAGGGCCTTCATAGAAACAGTCCACCGGGCAGACTTCAACGCAGTCCTGATACTTGCACTTGATACAGTTTTCGGTGACGACAAAGGTCATGCTTGACTACCTCGGATGGGGCAAAAACGGCGCCTAGTCTACTGGCTGGGTGGGTGACTGGCAATCCGAGTAAATACTCTAAATTGCCTGATTTTTAGGCGATTACAGCAGCTTCTTGAGCGCATAGAGGGCATCCAGCGCCTCGCGCGGACTCAAGTTGTCCGGATTGAGTTCAGCCAGTCGGCGCTCGACTGGGCCCGGGCCGCTGGCAAAAAGATCATTTTGCAGCGGCGCCGAGGCAGGAGTGTTGCCGAGCTGACTGCGCACTTCCTGGCTTTCCAGTTGCGTCAGTTTGTGGCGTGCGGCCTGAATCACGATGGCGGGAATCCCGGCCAGTTGTGCGACTTGCAAGCCATAGCTTTGGCTGGCGGGGCCTTCCTGCACAGCATGCAGGAAGAGAATGCGGTCACCATGTTCGGCCGCTGCCAGATGCACATTGACCACGCCCTCGTCCTGCTCGGGCAGGGCGGTGAGCTCGAAGTAATGCGTCGCAAACAGGGTCAGTGCGCGCAGATCGCGGGCCAGATAGCCGGCGGCGGCCCAGGCCAGGGAAAGGCCGTCAAACGTGCTGGTGCCCCGACCGACCTCGTCCATCAGCACCAGACTTTGCGCGGTAGCGTTGTGCAGGATATTGGCCGTTTCGGTCATTTCCACCATGAAGGTGGAGCGGCCACCGGCAAGGTCGTCACTGGAGCCGATACGGGTAAAGATACGATCGGTCGGGCCGATACGGGCGCTGGTGGCCGGTACGAAGCAGCCGACATGGGCCAGCAGCACGATGAGTGCTGTCTGGCGCATGAACGTGGATTTACCGCCCATGTTCGGGCCGGTGATGACCAGCATCCTCCGCTCTGGTGTAAGGGCGACAGAGTTTGGTGTGAACGGGGCATCCAGTACCTGCTCCACGACCGGATGACGGCCGGCTTCAATGTGGATGCCGGGCGTATCAACCAGCTCCGGGCATGACAGGTCGAGTGTGCAGGCGCGTTCGGCAAATGTGGCCAGCACATCCAGTTCGGCCAGGCCCTCACCGGTTTGCTGCAAGGCAGCGATGTCATCGACCAGCCGTGTCAGCAAGTCTTCATAAATGGCCTTTTCGCGTGCCAGTGCACGCGAAGAGGCTGACAGTGCCTTGTCTTCAAACGCCTTCAGTTCTGGCGTGATGAAGCGTTCGGCATTCTTCAGGGTTTGGCGCCGGATGAAATGCGCGGGTGCGTTTTCTGCCTGCGCGCGCGTCAGCTCGATGTAATAACCACTGACGCGGTTGTAGCCGACTTTGAGCGTGGCAATGCCGGTGGTGTCGCGTTCGCGCTGCTCCAGTTGCAGCAGATAGTCACCGGCATTGCTGCTGATGGCGCGCAGCTCGTCGAGATCGGCATCGAAGCCCTCGGCAATGACACCGCCATCACGGAGGACCACAGGTGGTGTTTCGATGATGGCGTGTTGGAGCAGTGCACAGAGTTCCGGGTATTCACGAATTTGCTGTGCCAGTGCCTGTAGATGTGGCGCATTGAAAGCGCGCAAATCAGCTTGCAACTGCGGCAGCAATGCCAGTGTGTCACGCAGGCGCGAAAGGTCGCGTGGGCGTGCCGACTTCAGTGCGACACGGGCGAGAATACGCTCGACGTCGCCGACATCACGCAGGATTTCTTGCAACGGTTCAAAGCGGTAGTTGGTTTTCAGTTCGCTGACGGACTCTTGCCGGTGCAGCAGTACCAGGCGTTCGCGCAGGGGCTGGTGTAGCCAGCGCCGCAACATCCGGCTGCCCATGGCCGTGACGCAACGGTCCAGTACCCAGGCCAGTGAGTGTTCGAATTCGCCGTTCAGGTTTTGTGTGAGCTCGAGATTGCGCCGCGTGGCCGGATCTAGTTGCAGCACATTGTCGACGGACTCAACGCGCAACCCGCGCAAGTGCGGCAAGGCGGTGCGCTGGGTTTCTTGCGCGTAACCCAGCAAAGCACCGGCGGCGGCAATGCCAGCCGAAAGGCCGGCGCAACCGAAACCGTGCAGATCCTTTACCTGGAACTGCTGGCACAGCGCGCGTACGGCGGCATCGGCATCAAACTCCCAGGGCAGGCGTCGGCGCAGGCCACGCCGCTCACCTGTGGCTTCTTGCAACAGCAGGCTGTCTTCAGCAATCAGCAGTTCGGCGGGATTGAGTCGCGCCAGCTCGGCTGCCAGTGCAGCGCGATCGACGGGCTCCTGCACACTGAAGCGTCCGCTGGAAATGTCGAGACTGGCAAGGCCCAGCCGCTCGCCCGAGAGATGCACGGCGCAGAGCAATGTGTCCTGGCGCTCATCGAGAAAAGCTTCGTCACTGACAGTGCCCGGTGTGACGATGCGCGCGACGGCTCGCTCCACGGGGCCTTTGCTGGTGGCCGGGTCACCGATCTGTTCGCAGAT
>JAUXNL010000332.1 GCA_030684415.1 Moraxellaceae bacterium
AGCTCAAGGGGCTGGTGAAAACCAACGAACAGTTGCAGTTGGTCAATCATGCCTTCTGGCAGCGCAGTGTCGGCGCCTTCCAGAACGACTCCAATTCCAAGGCCTTGCTGAGCTTCTTCACCATGTCCTCCAGCGTCTCGGCTTCGCTGGATGCGCAACTGGGCAAGATCAAGCCCATGTTTTTCCCCAGCGGTGACGAGGCCACCCCCACTTCGTGAGCGCCCTTGCCATAGCGTTGCTGGTGGTCGTGGCGTTTGTCTGGGGCCAGTGGATGATGCTGCGCCCCAGCGCTCGCGATCTGAATCTCATGGCGCTGCGTACCGAGGGCCGTCGTCTCGGCTTCCACGTCCGTTTGCTTCCCCCTCCCGAGTGGTATCACGGCCCGCGTCTCTCTGGCGGGCTGCTCGCCTGCTATTCCCTGCTGAATGGCGACGACGACAAGGACTTGCCGTACTTTCGTGCCCTGCGCGGTGATGATGGCCGGTGGGAGCTGCATTACGGTACGCCGGCCTTCTGGGAGCGCGTGACCCTGCCTGAAGAGGCGGCACAGCTGATCGCCTTGGAGGCAAAAGGCAATGCGGTGAGCTTCTGGTGGACAGAAAAGGGCACGCCGGCCAGCTTGGTGCCCCTGCAGGCCTTGCTTCAGACCTTGCTCGCCGGCCTGCGCTGAGACACGGCGTTTCCTGGCTCCCGCGTCGCCCTGTTCAGGTGCCAGTTTCAGGCTCTTGCTTGACCCCGACGCTCCTCCCTCTTATATATGCCGACTTTCCGGCCGGGCTCCCCGGCCGCTTATCCCCCTCTCGGTAGCCGATACTCATGGGCAAATCGCTGGTCATTGTGGAATCCCCGGCCAAGGCCAAGACGATCAACAAGTACTTGGGCAAGGATTTCATCGTCAAATCCAGTGTGGGACATGTGCGCGATCTGCCTGTCAGTGGTTCAGGCAAACCGGTGGACGCCGCCGAGCGGGCCAAGGCGGCCGCCGCGACCCGCAAGCTCTCGGTAGAGGCCAAAGCCCTGCAGAAAGAGACCCGCGGCCGTGCGGCACTGGTGGCGCGTATGGGGGTAGACCCGGACAAGGACTGGAAGGCGCATTACGAAATCCTGCCCGGCAAGGAAAAAGTGATTGATGAGCTGAAAAAGCTCGCCAAAGATGCCGACACCATCTATCTGGCCACCGACTTGGACCGCGAAGGGGAGGCCATTGCCTGGCACTTGCGTGAAGTCATCGGTGGTGACGATGCCCGCTTCAAGCGCGTGGTCTTCAACGAAATCACCAAAAACGCGATTACCGAAGCCTTCAAGCAACCGGGCGTGCTCAATATTCCGCGCGTGAATGCGCAGCAGGCGCGCCGCTTTCTGGACCGTGTTGTCGGCTATATGGTGTCGCCGCTGCTCTGGGAAAAAATCGCGCGTGGTTTGTCGGCCGGGCGAGTGCAATCAGTGGCCGTGCGCTTGGTGGTGGAGCGCGAGCGCGAAATCCGGGCCTTCATTCCCGAGGAGTTCTGGGAAATCCATGCCGACACCCTGACCAGCAAGAGTTCAGCCTTGCGCCTGGAAGTGGCCAAGCAGAAAGACGCGGCCTTCCGTCCGAAGAACAAAGCCGAGGCCGACGCTGCACTGAAGGCCTTGCAGGGCGCCAGCTATGTCGTGGCCAAGCGTGACGACAAGCCGACCCGCACGCGCCCCAACGCACCGTTCATTACCTCCACGTTGCAGCAGGCCGCCAGCACGCGTCTCGGGTTTTCCGTCAAGAAGACCATGACACTGGCACAGCGCCTGTATGAAGCCGGCCATATCACTTACATGCGTACGGATTCGACCAACCTGAGCCAGGATGCACTGGCCATGGTGCGCGGCTACATCGAAGAAAATTACGGCAAGAAATATTTGCCGGAAAAACCGAATGTCTATTCCAGCAAAGATGGCGCGCAAGAGGCGCATGAAGCGATTCGTCCTTCCGACGTCAACGCCAAGCCAGGCGATCTGGCGGCACTCGAACGCGATGCCGAGCGCCTGTATGACCTGATCTGGCGTCAATTCGTGGCCTGCCAGATGCCGGATGCCGAATATCTCTCGACCAGTCTTGCGGTCAATGCGGCTGACTTTGAGCTACGCACGCGTGGCCGCATCCTCAAGTTTGACGGCTTTACCAAGGTCATGGTGCCGGCGCAAAAAGACAAAGAAGACTTGGTGCTGCCCGACGTGAAGCTGGGCGAGACGCTGACATTGGTCAAGCTCGATCCGAGCCAGCATTTCACCAAGCCGCCGGCACGCTTCTCGGAAGCTACCTTGGTGCGCGAGCTGGAAAAGCGCGGTATCGGCCGCCCTTCCACCTATGCCGCCATCATTTCCACGATTCAGGAACGCGGTTACGTCAAGCTCGAAAGCC
>JAUXNL010000344.1 GCA_030684415.1 Moraxellaceae bacterium
GTGCGTTCGGTGGGCGTGCCCTCGTCATCAACGGTGAGGGATCCGCGGCGGCCGGGCAGGCCGCCGTCGTCGAAGACGGTGACCCCGGGGGCCGCCACTCGCTGCCCGATCTTGCCGGAGAAGGCCGAAGTGCCCTTGCGGTTGAAGTCGCCCTCCAGGCCGTGCCCCACCGCCTCGTGCAGGAGTACGCCGTTCCAGCCAGGACCCAGCACCACGTCCATCTCGCCAGCCGGGCAGGCGACCGCCTCCAGGTTCACCAGGGCCTGGCGCAGGGCCTCTTCACCCTGTTCGCGCCAGGCGTCCGGCGTGATCCAGGCCTCATAGCCCGCCCGTCCGCCGGCCCCGGCGAATCCCGCCTCCCGACGCCCGTCCTTCTCCACGGTCACCTGGATGTTGACCCGCGATAGGGGGCGCACGTCGCGGATCAGACGGCCATCGGCCCGCAGGATCTCCACGATGCGCCGTTCGCCGGTCAGGCTGGCCATCACCTGCACGACGCGGGGGTCCCTGGCCCGGGCCCAGGCGTCGATCTCCTGCAGCAGCGCCACCTTCTCCGCAAAGTCCGGGGCGGCCAGGGGATCGTCCTCGCCATAGTGCCGAATGTTGGTGGCCCGCGGCCCTTCGGCGGCGACGCCTTCATAGCCGCGCTTGGCCAGGGCGGCCGAGGACGCGGCCCGGCGCAAGGAAGCCTCGGAAATTTCGCTGGAGTGGGCGTAGCCCGCAGTTTCGCCAGCCACCACCCGGAGGCCAAACCCTTCGGTCGAATCATAGGCCGCCGACTTCAACCGCCCGTCATCAAACAGGAAGGATTCGCTCTCGGAGCGCTCGGCGAAGATCTCGCCATCATCGGCCCCGGCCAGGGCCTCGCCAAGAATCTCGCGGGCCCGCTCGGGCGCAACGCCGCAGGAGTCGAGAATTGAGGGCGCGGAGATGTGGGCGTTCATCGGCATTCCTTCGGGCTGCGGCCAGCGGCGAGCGAGGCTTCTATGACATAGGGTCTCGCCTGGGCGACGTCACGGGGGCGTCCGACTTCCTCCGCCCCCGATCGTGTTTGGCGCTGCGTCATTTGGTCCAAAAAGCCCAGATCAAGGTGAGCCCTCTTGAAGCTGGCTATCGCCTTGGCAATTTGGGGGAGAGCGCGTATGCACGCG
>JAUXNL010000351.1 GCA_030684415.1 Moraxellaceae bacterium
CGACCACGCCATCCAGAAAGTCGCGATCGTGAGACACCATGACGAGTGTGCCGGGATAGGCGCGCAGCCAATCCTCGAGCCAGAGAATGGCATCGAGATCGAGATGGTTGGTGGGTTCGTCGAGCAGCAGCAGGTCCGAGCGGCACATCAGCGTCTGCGCCAGGTTGATACGCATACGCCAGCCGCCAGAAAAATCGGCCACGTTCTTTTGTTGCTCAGGCTCGGAAAAACCAAGCCCGGCGAGCAGCCGTGCTGCTCGTGAGCGCGCGGTGTAGCCGCCGATTTCCTCATAGCGCTGATAGAGGTTGGCGAGTTCTTCGTAGCGCTCCTCGCGCTCGGCATCGGCCAGATGGCCTTCGATCTGGCGCAGCTCGGCGTCGCCATCGAGCACATAGTCGATGGCGCTCTGCGTCAGTGCGGAAACTTCCTGCGCCATGTGCGCGACCGTCCACACGGCGGGACGATCAAGGCGGCCGGTATCCGGGGTGAGTTCGCCCAGCAACAGGGAAAAGAACGTCGATTTGCCAGAGCCGTTGGCACCGGTCAGGCCGACTTTCCAGCCCGGGTGCAAAAGAAAGGAGGCGTCGCGATAGAGCTCGCGGCCACTGCGCAGGACAGAGAGGGAGGAGGCGGTAATCATGGGCGCGGAGTCTACCGGTTCGCGGCAGCATGGGGTATGCGTGTGGTGGGCAAAAAAAAACGGACCCGAAGGTCCGTTTTCTGTCGCCAGCCGGTTTATTCGGTGGGCGGGGTCAGCACGGCACGATCGGCGGCGGGGGCAGCGGCCGGTGCTGCTTTTTTGGCGGGTGCTTTGGCCGCAGCGGGCTTGTCCAGCGTCTTGAGCTTTACGGTCTTGGGAGCCGGCTTGGCCGCGGGGGCCTTGGCGACAGGCTTCGGTGCGGCAGGCTTGGCCGCAGGAGCCTTGGGCGCGGCAGCAGGTTTGGCGGCTGGCTTTGCAGCAGGCTTGGGCGCTGCTTTAGCGGCGGGTTTTGCCGGAGCGGGCTTGGCAGCAGGGGCTTTGGCGGCGACTGCTTTCGGTGCGGCGGGCTTGGCGGCAGGTTTTGCCACAGCAGGTTTGGCGGCGGCCTTGGGCGCAGCTGCTTTCTTGGGGGTGCTGCCCTTGATCTTGTTCGTGACATAGGCACGCAGCTCACTCTTCTGCTGCAGTGTCTGGATGGCCTTGCGCGCCTGCTCGTAGTCTTTGCGGGCGGCGCCGAGAGCGGTCTTGGCTTCGGTTTGCGCCTGCTGGGCACGTTCTTTCACGATCTTGATGGTGTCTTTGTCAGCCTTGGCAATCTGCTGTTCCAGACGCTTTTGCAGATCCTTGTAGTTGGCCTCGGCTTTTTCGACCAGTTTACGGGCGGCATCGATGTACTTTTCGGATTCCTTCTGGGCCTTTTCCACGACCTTCTGGAAATGATCTTGCAGTTCGCTCACTTGTTTCTCCAGATCCGTCTTGAGTTTGTCTACCGCGGCAGCGGCAGGTTTTGCAGCAGATTTCACGGCCTTCTTGTTCACGGCAGACATGGCACATCCTCATATGGTTGTTGCTGGGTGAAAAATAAACGATGTATGCGTGAAAAGCGAGCGGGAGTCGCGAACAGGGTGTGATCTTCGTCAGTTTTCCAGACACTGCGATGCCCGGCGGGAAAAGGAGTTGCCGGACACACAGAGTGGCAACCCAAATGCATAGCCAACTCACTCCCGGCACCAGTATGCTCGCGTGGTTTTCCTGCCCGGGCGGGCGGGATCATGACAATAAAAACGGAGCAAGCATGAAACGTATCCTGATGGTGGCCCTTGTGATGGCCTCCTTCCCGGCGCTGGCGTCAGACAAAAAAGCGGCAACGGCCGGCGCGTCGATGCCGCTTACCAACGAAGCCGACAAGGCCGCTTACAGCATTGGCTTCCTGAGTGGCAAGGCCAATCAGCAAAACATACAGGATCTGAATGTTGAGGCCTATGTGGTCGGTTTTCGTGACGCCTTCGCCAACAAAGAGCCACGCCTGACGGAAGAGCAGATGCGCACCACGCTCGATGCTTTCAAGCAACGGCTGATGGGAGAGGCCATGGAGCGGGCGGCAAAAATTGCCAATGCCAACAAGGCAGCCGCAGCGGCCTATCTTGCGCAGAATGCCAAGAAGTCTGGCGTAGTCACCACCCCGAGCGGTCTGCAGTATGAAGTGATCGTGCCGGGAACGGGTACCAAGCCCAAGCCTTCGGACAAGATTCGTGCGCATTATCACGGCACCATGATCGACGGCACTGTTTTTGACAGTTCGGTACAACGGGGCGAGCCGGCCGAGTTTCTGCTGGATCAGGTCATTCCCGGCTGGACGGAAGGCTTGCAGTTGATGGGCGCCGGAGCCAAATACCGCCTCACGCTGCCGCCTGAACTGGCCTATGGCGAAGCCGGTGCTGGCCCTATCGAGCCTAACACGGTGCTGATTTTCGAAGTCGAGTTGCTGAGCGTCGAGAAGCCGGCGTCGGCCAAGTCAGTAGACAAACCTGCAGACAAGCCGAAGAAAAAGTAAGCTCTGTCAGCACATAAAAAAACCGGCCTTTCTGCCGGTTTTTTTATGCCTTGCAGCAGCACTTCAGGGGATGGCGTCTTTTGGATGGCGCACTCAGGCCGTGGCGGGCGTCGGGTTGTGCAGCAGCGCGATCATCCGGTCTTCCAGTTCGAAGCGGTTTTCCAGCACCAGACCCAGCTCGGTCAGCTCGTGTGGCAGGTTGGCCAGCACATTCTCGTCGGTAGGGTCTTCGTAGAAATCATTAAAGCGGATGATGGCATCCAGAGTGGGCTGCAGGCGCTGGAACAGGCGTTGCCCTTCGGCCAGATGACGGTTGCCGTGAGCCTCCGCTTCGGCCAAGAGCTCGTCATAAATCTCGAAGTGGCCGGCTGAGGCGTAATCCATGAGCACTTCGCAGAATGCCTGGATGCGGTCGGGCAGCGGTGTCGGGTCGATGGCGCGGCGCTGGCTGTCGTTGAGCGCGACCATGAGCACTATCAGCGATTGGCGCTCATCCAGCCAGCGCCGGACCAGCGCTTCGACACGGTTGTGCAAGTCGGCGGGGGCGACAGACGGGTTGAGCATGATGCATCTCCTTAGGCCTTGAGTGCCCGGGGAGATGAGCCTATGCCCGTCCGCGCATGACGGCAAGTGCGCGCGAGGTGAGTGTTCAGTCGCGGCGGAGCAATTGCCAGACGGCGACAGCGGCCAGCACGACAAACACCACCAGCGTCCAGCCGGGCAAGGTAATGCCCAGGAAGGCGGCATCAATCTCGGCGCATTCGCCAGAGCCGTGGAAAACCTTGTTGATCACTTCTTGCAGCGGGAAAGTGTCCATCCAGTAGTCCAGGCCAGGCCCGCAGGACGGCACCTGATCGGGCGGCAGGTTCTGCAGCCAGACATGGCGGCCGGCAACGGTAATGCCACCAACAGTGGCCAGCAGAGTCAGGCCTGCGTAGACGCGTCGTGCAATACCCGTGGGGCCGTGCAGGAACGCCACCAGCGTAATGGCGCCGGTGGCCATCATGGCAACGCGCTGGAAAATGCACAGCGGGCAAGGTTCAAGGTGCATGTAGTGCTGTAGCCAGAGGGCAAACAGCATGGCGGTAACGGTGGCGAGAAACAGGCCGAGATTGGTCAGGCGCGGTGAGGGAACAAAAGGCATGGCGAGCTCCGGTGCAGTGCCGGCAGGCTAGACGAGGCCGCCCGCCGGGCACAAGAGAGGTTTCTGTAATTCAGGGCCGGTGAGCCAGCGTCGGCCGCTCTGCGGGAGGCTGCTTTTGCCGCTGGTAGGAACGGCTGTTGCTGGCTTTTTCACGACGCCTGAGAGTCTGCTTGAACGAGCGCAAACGTCATCGCTGGCCGTTTGCATCCCGTGCTTGCCCTGTCGTTCGGCAGAGCAGGCCCAAGTGTAATGAAGGACTCAGGATTCGTTTCTCGGCGGGCTGTGCCAGACGCTGCGCTCAGTCGCGGAACCAGGCGGTAAGAAAGTCATCGAAACTCTGCGTGTCTGCCGCTTCGATATCGGCCTGTGCCGCATGTGATGTCGAGGTGGCCGCCGCAAACTCGGCGGCGCGCGCGCCTTCCAATGGCCGTTGCCGGAACCACTCGGCATGCTCGGCGGCGGTTTTGCGGCCGAATTCGAAAAAAGAGCAGTCGTTGTCGTCGAGCTCGCGTAGCAGGGTGGCCGAGTACGTCAGCGCCGGGTCGTCCAGCTTGAGTGCTTCGCGCCCGATGGCGAGTGAGTAGTCCTGCGTGCCGTGTGCGGTGTCGAGCAGCGGCGCCACCGCGGCCAGTTCCGTGAGCAGCTTGCTGGCAAGATCGCGGAAGCGGCCGCGTTCGCCGCAAAAGCGCAGCTCAAGCTCGGGGTCGCGTCCGCGTTCGACCATTTCCTGCTGGTTCTTCGGCAGGCAGCCGTATTCGCTGTCTGCGAACGGGGGCGCGTCGCGCAGCAGGCAGTGCAGGGCAAACACTTCCAGAAAGTGGGCGCTGGTACTGTCGATGCCGATGGGGTGGAACGGATTGAGATCGACGCAGCGCAGTTCGACATATTCGACGCCGCGTTTCGACAGCGCCGTGGTCGGGCGTTCGTTGCGTTCCGTGGTGCGCTTGGGCCGGATAAGGCCGTAATACTCGTTTTCGATTTGCAGCAGATGGGTGTTGATCTGCTGATACTCACCGCTGGCATCACGCAGGCCGATGGCCTCGAAGGGGGCGCAGGGCGTGCGGATGGCGTGGTCGAGATCGCGCACATAATCGGCAATGCCGTTGTAGGAAACGCGCAGCTCGGACTGTACGGAATTCTGATAGCCGAGCGAACTCATGCGTAGCGAGGTGGCATCGGGAAGGAACAGCGTGCCGTTTTGCCGGCTTTGCAGGCGGTGCTCACGGCCACGCAGGAACGAGGCGCAGACCGCTGGGCTTGCGCCGAGCAAGTAAAGCAGCAGCCAGCTCTGACGCTGGAAGTTGCGCACCAGGCCGAAATATTTTGCCGAACGGAAATCGGTCAGGCTGTCGCGGTTGCCGGTTTGTTCCTGCCAGGTTTGCCAGAAGCTGTCCGGGAACGATAGGTTGTAATGGATGCCGGCAATGGTCTGCATCTTGCGGCCATAGCGCACGCCGAGGCCCCGGCGGTAGAGCGTTTTCATGCGGCCGATATTCGAGCGTCCATACTGCGCCAGCGGGATGTCGGCATCCTCGCCCAGCAAGCAGGGCATGGAGTTGACCCACAACTGCTCGTCCCCCATTTCGGCGTAGACGTGACGGTGGATGTCGTCGAGAAAGCCCAGCGTTTCGGCAATCGAATGGGTGGCTGGCGTGATCAGCTCAATCAGTGCTTCGGAGTAGTCGGTGGTGATCCAGGGGTGGGTCAGGGCCGAGCCGAAACCGGCGTGATGCGGGGTCTGTGCCAGACGGCCATCGGCCTGTACGCGCAGCGATTCCTTTTCAAGACCGCGGCGCATGCCTTGCAGCACGGGCGTCCGTTGGCTCAGCCACTCGATTTCACGGGCAAGTACGGCATCCACGGATGAGGCTCCTGAAGGCACACGAACGTGGCGTGACACCTTGCTGCAAAAGGTTGGAAGTGGCGATCGGTCGGGAATATGGGGGCGCTGGTGGAGGCTTGCAAGCGCCCGGCAGAGCGGCTTGGCTTAGCTGGCGTCCTGTTTCCAGATGGCGAAGGTGCCACTGGCCTTGGCGACCAGTTTGCCCCCTGTCAGGACTTCCGCATCCAGCACGGCCGTACGGCGGCCACGGTGTATCACTTTTGCCGTGCAGCGGATGACGCCTTCGCGTACCGGACGGATGTAATTGGTCTTGGCCTCCAGCGTCGCCGCCAGCTCGTCAATCTCCAGCAAGGAGTAGATGGCGGCGCCCATGGCGCAGTCCACCAGCGCAAAGGCCGCGCCGCCATGAAAGCCTCCGACCACGTTTTGCAGATGGTCGGCCATGTCGATCTCGGCCACGCAGATGCCGTTGTCGACACTGACATAGCGGATGCCGAGGTGGCGGCTGAAGCGCGAGCCTTCGTCACGCAGGATATGGGCCTTGTGTTTCATGGCGATGTCCGGAAGCGGCTGGGGCGGGAAGGGTAACAAATCCTGAACGACAGCGGCGCCGGGCTGCACTACCCTCTGCGCCGGTTGGGGCCCGGGAGGTTTTGCCGGTGGGGCGTGCCGCTTCGAGGCTCTGGTTTGAGCTTCTGGCTTGAAGCTTTTGGCTTGAGGGTCTGGGCTGACGGTAACCGTTTGCTGAAAATACCCTTCCGCACACATGCTGCCCTTCGGCAAGGCTCCGTCGGATCTCCGTGATACGCCGAGGAGCGCCTTGTCGAGAGGCCTGACAGCGGGCTGAAAAAGCCCGGAATGGGCGTGTTTCAGCAAGCGCTTAAGGGTGAGCGGATGATCAATGCTTGCTGTTAGAAACTACGTTCGTGCTGAGCTTGTCGCCGCCTGATCGGCATTTTTAGCGAGCGGTTAATCGCTGAGTTCAAAAGGAGAGTCATCATGCGCGTTCTTTTTCTGTCGCCTCTTTTATTCCTGGCGGGTTGTCAGATTGCGCCGCCAGAAGCACCGCTGGGGCCGTCCACTGAATACATCTGTTCCAATGCGGCGCGCATCGGAACGCAAATTTCGCCGGAAGGCGACGTCATGCGCCTGCGTATCCGGGGCGAGAGCCATACGTTAGGGCGTCGCGGTGAGAGCGAGCCCCGGCAATGGAGTGATGGCCGCTACACCGTGGAAGAAAAAGAAAAGGGTGTGCGCGTGGTCATTGCCGGTGAGTTGCTGGGCCTGAATTGCCAACCCTTGCAACGGCAGCCGGCGGAGGCGGGCAAGCAGGCCGCCAGCATGGCGATGCTCGGCGGCACGCTGAACTATCGCCAGCGCATCGCACTCTCGCCGGAGGCCGTGATCACGCTGCGGCTGGTGGATGTCTCGAAGGCAGATGCGCCTGCCGTGGTGATTGCCGAGCAGGTGCTGAAGTCTCCAGGGCAGGTGCCGATTCCCTTTGCGTTGCCGTATGACGAGCGCCGTATTGATGCGGCGCGTCGTTATGCCGTGCAGGTGCGCATCGAAGAGGCCGGCGAGTTGCGTTTTGTCACGGCCCGTCATTACGGTGTGTTGACGCAGGGCAATCCCTTCCGCGCCGACATCTGGCTGGACATGGTGCCACCGACGGCGCCCTGAGGCCCGGCAGCACTTTGAGGCAGGGGGTCGCCCATCAAAAAGGGGCTGTCACTGACAGCCCCTTTTTGATGGTGAATGACTGCGCTTGAGTCAGCCTGTTCGCCTCGCGCCTGTCCCGCAGAGAGTTGCGTGGGCCGTCGAAAGGCTCACCTGCACGCACGCCGCCCCTGAATAACCCCGATCGCCCTGAGCCCGTCGACTAGCGCTGGAGAACACGGCCGACAGGCTCGCTCAGTAAAATCAAGGGCTTCGACAGGGCTCAGCCTGAGCAGTTTCGGGGTGCTCGGAGCCTATTTCTTGACGCCGGCCTTCATCAGCAAGCTGCCGAGGCCGCCGACTTTCGCGGCAGGCGCATCGCCAAAGCTGCGTTTGCTGCTGACCTGATCGCCACGCCCCCCCGGCCGGCCGCCACCTTCGCCGGGCTTTTTGGCCGGCGCCGGCGTTTCGTCCAGGCGCATGGTCAGGGCGATACGTGCACGCGCGGCGTCCACTTCCATCACTTTCACTTTGACGATGTCGCCCGCGCGCACGACTTCGCGCGGATCTTTCACGAATTTGGTGGAGAGTGCGGAGATGTGGACCAAGCCGTCCTGATGCACGCCGATGTCCACAAAGGCGCCAAAGTTGGCGACGTTGGT
>JAUXNL010000360.1 GCA_030684415.1 Moraxellaceae bacterium
TTGCGGGTGGATTCGAAGTTATTAAGGTAAGGCATCCAAGCTATGGTGGCCAGTCTGATTTCCTTAAGCAAACCCACGAAATTTACGCAATTCGCAAGCTCAAACAGGCACAGCTAATTTAGCTATGCTCGCAAATCCTGAATATGCGTTGTTGCTGATTTACCGGGCTCTTGTTCGTTTGTCAGAGCGCCAGCACATCATCCAACAAATTATCGTTGCTACGCTCTCCGCCCACTGGCGCAGTATCCACCTCCAACGCCTTGGCCATTTCCGCTTCGGCTTCATCAAGCACAGCAGTGGCATCATCAACTGGCGACGGGTCAGCAGCAGGTGGTGCCGGTATCGCCTGCTGTGGCGCCGCATCGGGCAGGCGGATATCACTATCGTCGATGGCCGGATCGGCAGATGGTAACGTTAAGGGCACTGCAACGGGCTCGCTAGGCTCGACCAACGGCTCCGTGTTTTCCGAGGGCGCCGCCAACGGCCGAACCAGCGGCAGTGCAATACGCCCTTCGATGCTGGCGTCGGTGCCGTAACCTGAGCCGGCGAAGCGGAACTGGTTGTTCCAGCCGGTGACGAGAAGTCCCAGCACTTCGCCTTTCTCCAACACGGCATTGACGCCCCCCAGCTCGAATTCCATCGGGCCTTTGCCATGAGCCGGTGTGACCTGCTGGTTGAGCACGTGATAGCTGCCGGACCCGGGGCGCCATTTGGCCAGGCGCAGATACAGCACAGGGTCGTCACGGTCGGTCTCGCTGAAGTTCAGTTCGATGCGTGGCACGCCGGCAATAATCGTGCGCTCACTGGCGGCATAGAGCGGCACGCGTGCCGGGCGCAGCCAGCCATTTTTCGGCTGCTCCCAATTTTTGGGCAGTCGCGCCGGCACAAACCAGTTGCCGACATGATCCAGCGGGCGCATCAGCCACTCGAGCTGGCCCGAAAGGCCGCTGCCCAGGTGCACCTTGGGCATGGGCTGGAATTCGCCGATCTGGAGGCGCGCATCAGCGGTTTCGTCGCCGCTCAGGCAAAACGACGGAACGCGCGCCAGTGCTTTGGCATCGCCGCGCAATTTGCCATCGAGCCAATCGCGAATGAGGGTGCGCGTCTGCAGCGTCTGGCCGTTGCAGGTGACTTCTTTTTGCACATGCCAGATCGGCAGGCCGGGCGACCATTGCGCGGTCGGCATGAGATGCCCGTCCGCCACAGCGACCAGCCGCACATCACGTCCGCCGAGCTTGAAGCAGCGTTGGGTGTCGAGCGCATGGTTGAGCGGGAACAGCACATCGCGCATGCCGGGAATCAACAGCGCATCGGCTTTGGGCCATTTGCCGTTGCCGCAGTGCGACATCAGGCTGTTGTTGCGCAGCTGGGCGCGCATATGCGGATCGTGGCGGCCGCGCATTTCGCCCAGCATGCTCAGCGTGAGCTGGTTATCCATGCTCAAGGGGTTCATGGTGTAGCCGACCATGCCGAGAAAAATCATCCAGCTGGTTTTCGGTACGCCATTCGGAAACAGTGCGGCATCCAGGTTGAACCAGGTGGTAATGGGCACCAGTGCGTCGATACGCGGGTCTTGCACGCTGGCCAGCAGCTGTACGCCGCCGCCATACGATTCGCCAATCATGCCGACCAGAGGATCGTTGTTGTCCGTCAGGATCTTGAGATGGCGCACGGCCCAGTCGATAACGCGCGAAATGTCTTCGGCTTCTTTGTCGGGCCGGATCAGGCCGATATCACCTTGGCTGGCGCCATGTCCGCGCTGGTCGATGCTGATGACGTAGTAGCCGTCTTTCCAGGCTTGTTGTGCGACTTCACCGGCCAGCAGCACTTTGCCGTAAAGCGAGACCGGGCGTTTCATGCGCCCGAGGCCAAAGCCGTGCGTATGGATCAGCAGCGGCGCTGCGCTGTTGCTGCGGATGCGCGGTTGGTAAACCGTCATGCGGATTTTGGTGCCATCGGCCGCTTCGACTTCAGCATGAAAATAATGCTGGCGCAGGATCGTGCCGTTTTGCAGCGTCTTGCGCGGCGCATCAGTGTGGTAGTGCAGCACGCAGCCAGACAACAGCAGGCTGGTCAGGACGAGAACGGCTGCGCGTAAAAAAGCAGTCATCAGGGCACCGTGTTCTTGTTGTTCTCGATAAAGCACAGCAGCGCCATGAGTCGTGATGGCCGAAGTTGTGGCAACGGGGCGGTGACAGTGGCGTCAAGGAGACAGCCAAACCGCTCCGGATTGTGGCCAGAGCGCGTGCGCGAGTCGAGACATAGCCGTGTCTTTTTTGACGACGATGACGCGATGTCATGAAGCAATCGCCCTATCAGCCATGCGCTCAGCGACAGCACGTCGATGCGGATGTGCGAGCCCTCGGTGCATGACTGCCCGGACGCGCAGGCTGATCAGGTGGGGCAGGTGTCCGCTGGCACAGCGCGTGGCCGTCCGGCCTCATCAATGGCGACGTAGGTAAACAGCCCTTCGGTGAGCTTGCGTGGCACATTGCAGGGGTCAGCGGTTTCCCAGGCCGTGATGCGTATTTTCATCGAGGTATTACCGACCCGTTCTATTTCCGTGTAACAGGAAACGACATCGCCGATTTTCACCGGTTGATGAAACACCATGCTGTCGATGGCAATGGTCGTGATACGGCCATGAGCGCGGCGGCGCGCAGCAACAGCGCCTGCGAGATCCATTTGCGACACCAGCCAGCCACCGAAAATGTCACCGTTCCAGTTGGTATCGGCAGGCATCGCGATGGTTTGCAGGGAAATGGTGCCTTGTGGCGTAGGCGTGGTCATGAGCGGCTCTCCGGAGATGGCGGGAAAGCCGGGTTATAGCAGAGCCGGGCAGGCGGTTGTTGCCCCTGTGCGCCTCAGGCCTTGGGTACGGGCCGCGTGCGCCCATCGTCGTCAATCGCGACAAAGGTGAACACGCCTTCGGTGAGCTTGGTCTGGTGCCCGTCGAGATCATCGGTCTCCCAGACTTCGACCATGATTTTCATGGAGCTGCGGCCGATGGAAAGGATTTCGGTATAGCAGCCGATGA
>JAUXNL010000362.1 GCA_030684415.1 Moraxellaceae bacterium
GAAGACGACATGCGCACGGTCACGGATTTGCTCATTGAGCAGGTGGAATTCGCCGACGTGATCCTGATCAGCAAGACCGATCTGGCGGCGGCTGCCGATGTCGACGCTCTCGAAGCCGTGCTGCGCACACTGAACCGCGAAGCGCGCATCCTGCGCATGCAAGGCGGGCAAGCCAACCTCGACGACGTTCTCGATACCCGCCTGTTTGATTTCGAGCGCGCACAACAAGCGCCCGGCTGGCTGCAGGAAATGCGCGGCGAGCATCAACCGGAAACCGACGCCTACGGCATTGCGTCGTTTACCTACCAAGCACGTCGTCCGTTTCACCCGCAGCGCTTCTGGAATTTTCTGCACCAGCACTGGAGCAATGGCCGGTTGCTGCGCAGCAAGGGATATTTCTGGCTGGCCTCACGGCCGGCACTCGCGGGCACGCTCTCGCAAGCGGGCGGCATCCTGCACCATGGCGTAGCCGGGCACTGGTGGGCCGCCGTCGACGACGAACACTGGCCGGAGGACGAAGACAGCCGGGCCCGCATTCTCGAAAAATGGGATGGCGAGATGGGCGATTGCCGCCAGGAATTGGTCTTCATCGGGCAACAAGTCAACGCGGCACAGGTTCGGGCGGAGCTGGATGCCTGTCTGCTCACGGACGATGAACGGGCTGCCGGTGCGGCGGTCTGGGCAGGCTATTCCGATCCGTTTCCCGCTTGGGACATGCAAGCCGCGTGAGGCTGGTTTTAATGGCAGGCTGTTGCTCCCTCTCCCGCCGGGAGAGGGCTGGGGTGAGGGATGAGCTCCGAGTCAGTCTCTGTTGGTCGTGGTCAAGTCATCCTCTCTCCCATTGGGGAGAGGGTGAGGGGGCGGGTTCCGAATCAGTCACCGTCCGTATTCCGGCACTGTCTCGCTTTAGGGTGAGTGCTCCGACGGGGTTGCGCCGGCTGTTTCTCTGCGCGGGCGATTGCGCCCTGCCGGCGGGGCCTCACTTTCTTTGCTCGGCAAAGAAAGTAAGCAAAGAAAGCCGACTCCTGCGGAGGGCTCGCGCATCATGACTGTTGTTCCTGTAGCCGAGGCAACGTGGGCGTGTTCGCGCCTTTGGTTGCTTGCGCAACCGGCGTCTCACAATGAGCTTCTGTGCTTTGAATGATGCGTTGCGTCGTAGGTGAAGCTACTTCTTCGGTTCCAGTTCCAGTTCCAGTTCCGCTTCCAGCTCATGCGGCGGGGCTGTTGTCTCGCCTGTACGGCGAGGCGCTGTTGCTCCCTCCGGGAGAGGGCCGGGGTGAGGGGCCGGGCTCCGAATCGACCACCGCCCGGATTCCGGCAC